>CAYXVA010000292.1:0-2317 GCA_964467975.1 uncultured Oscillospiraceae bacterium
GCCGACGGCGCGCTCAAATGCGCCGACGCGGGCTGCGCGGGCATCGTAGTGTCCACGCACGGCGGGCGCGTGATAACCTCGGCGCAGGCCACGGCCGAAGTGCTGCCCGAGATTCGCCGCGCGGTCGGACGGAGGCTCACGGTAATAGTCGACGGCGGCATACGCACGGGCTGCGACGTCTTTAAGGTGCTCGCCCTGGGCGCGGACGCGGCCATGATAGGCCGCCCCTTCGTCGTCGCGGCCGTCGGCGGCGGGGCGGACGGGGTCAAGCTCTACGCCGAGACGAAGAGCAGCGAGCTTGCGAACACGATGGTCATGACCGGCTGCCGTACGACTGACGCCATCACCGCCGCGAGGATCGCGCTGGACTGAGCCGCCGGAAGAGCGCAGCGCCGTCCGGCGGCGGGTGATTTGGGGCTTTGTTTTTTACCGCGCCTCTGTTATACTTGCAGTATGTCACGAAAGGGTGGTTCCATGGAACGCAGCGACTGGTATAAGGACATGGTTGTCTATCAGATTTGGCCGCGCAGCTTCTGCGACGGAAACGGCGACGGCATAGGCGACCTGTGGGGCGTGTACTCCAAACTCGACTATATCAAGAGCCTGGGCGTGGACGCGATATGGTTCTCGCCGCTTTACCCCTCACCGAACTTCGACTACGGCTACGACGTGGCCGACTACCGGAATATAAGCCCCGAGTACGGCGACCTGGATATCTTCAAAAAGGTCCTCGACGGTGCGCACGAGCGCGGCATGAAAGTCATCATGGACCTCGTCATAAACCACACGTCCACAGAGCACGAGTGGTTCAAAAAAAGCCGCGACAAGTTCGACGAGCACCACGACTACTACTTCTGGCGCTCTCCTCGCCGCGCCCGCAACGGGGCGCGCAAGTGCCCCAACAACTGGGACAGCTTCTTCGGCGGCGAGGCGTGGGAGTACGACGAGGAGGTCGACGAGTACTACCTGCACATCTTCGCCAAGGAGCAGGCCGATCTCAACCACGACAACCCCGCCGTGCGCCGCGAGGTGGTGGACATCATGCGCTTTTGGCTGGACATGGGCGTGGACGGCTTCCGCGAGGACGCCGTCGTCTATATCTCCAAGGCCCCCGGCCTGCCCGACCAGTTCCCGCGCATGCCTGCGGCCAACGGCGCGAAGAAATTCACCGAGGGCCCCAATCTGCACGACTACCTGAGCTTCTACCGCCGCAGCGTCTCCGACTATGACTGCGTGATAATAGGCGAGGCCGACAACGTGCCCGTCAGCCGCGCCGCGCGTTACCTCGAAAACGGCGAGATGGATCTGATGTTCACCTTCGACCACATGCGCGCCGACTGCATAGGCACGGACTTCATACACCACAAGTTCAACGTCAAAAAGTTCAAGCGCGCCATTTCCGCCTGGCAGGACGCCCTCGCCGGCCGGGGATGGAACGCGCTCTACCTCGAAAACCACGACCACGCCCGCGTCATAAGCCGCTTCGGCAGCGAAAAATACCGCGTCGAGAGCGGCAAGGCCCTCGCCGCGGCGTACATGCTCCTGCAGGGGACGCCGTTTGTGTACCAGGGCCAGGAGATAGGCATGACGAACCTCCGGCTACCGAGCGTGGACATGTACCCCGACGTCATGACGCAGGGGAACGCAAGGCGCGCTTCGCGCTACCTCTCGCCGAAAACCGTCCTGCGCCTCGTGCAGGACACGGCCCGCGACAGCGCGCGCACGCCCATGCAGTGGACGAGCGGCAAAAACGCCGGATTCACCGACGGCGAGCCCTGGCTCTATGTGAACGAGAACTGCCGCAGCGTAAACGTCGAAGCCGAGGAGAAGGACCCCGACTCGCTGCTCAATTTCTACCGCGAGCTTATCGCCTTCCGCAAGAGCGACCCGATTGTGCGCTTCGGCAGCTACACCGAGCTGCTGCCGCAGAGCCCGAATTTCTTCGTCTACTGCCGCGAGTTTGAGGACCGCAAACTGCTCGTCATAGCCTCGCTTGTGGCGAAGGAGACGTACTTCACCTGCCCCGAGGACTTCAACCTCATGGACGGCGAGCTGATATTCCGCAACCACGATTTGAACGTCGTGGTGGGCAACGCCTTCACCGCGAGGCCCTACGAGCTGAGGGTGTACCTGTTTGAATAACGCGCAAGCGAAAAGCGGCGCCGCTTTGTTTTTGTGAGTTCTCAGGCCTTCGCGCGGGCTTTGCCGGCGTTTTTTACGCCCAAGATGGAAATCAGCAGCACCGTCGAGCCCAAAGACATGCAGAGGAAGGAGACGTTCATGCCGTGGATAAGCGCGGCGTCCCCGTAGGTGGCGG
>CAYXVA010000293.1:0-2300 GCA_964467975.1 uncultured Oscillospiraceae bacterium
CTCTTGAGCTTGTCGTAGGTGAGCTGGCGCATGTTGGCGTTGTAGGAGAGGAACGTGTTCGCGTCGGCGAACATGAACTCCTGGGCCACGAGCCAGCCCTCCGGCAGCGCGCCGTAGAGGCTGTCAAGCATCCACATGCCGTTATATTCGACCAGCACACGCTCGGCTTCGGCCTGGGCCAGCCACTGCGTGAGGTTTTCTGGCGTCAAATCCGCCTCGTTCTCCACGGCCTTGAGCTTCACACGGTGGCCGTAGAACTCCTCGGGCTCGTACGCCTCGATGCCCTCCTCGCAGACCAGCAGCAGCGTGGGTTCTCCCTTGTTGAAGCGCTTATCCTCGAGCGTCTCCTGTATGAATTTCGTCTTACCGGACTCGAGGAAGCCGGTGAAGAGGTAAACGGGTATCTGTCTGTCAGGCAAGGTCAAACAGCTCCTTGAGTCCGTCCTCGTCGAGGTGCGCGCCTATCACGCATATACGGCCGGTGACGGCGGCGGCGCCGCGGCGTATCTCCCGCTCGCCGGGGACATAGTCGAAGTAAATCCAGCCGCCCTCGGCAGGGACATAGCCCTTCGCGCGGACGACCTGGCCGTAGGTGAGGCTGTCGAGCGCCTTGAGAGCGGAGTCAATCTCATCGGCGGTAAACTGCTTTGCCGTCTCAGCGCCCCAGCTGGAGAACACCTCGTCGGCGTCGTGGCCGTGGTGGTGATGGTGGTGATGTTCGTGGCCCTCGTGGTCATGCTCGTGGTCATGGCCGCAGCAGCACTCGTCATCGTCGTCCTCAACCTCGGCGGCGAGTCGGTCGAGCTCGGCCTTGAGGGTGTCCTCGCGCTCCATCGCGGCGCGAAGCTGTTTGCCGTCGAGCTCGTCCCACGGCGTGGTGACAATCACGGCGCTCGGGTTGTGCTCACGGAGCATGTCTACCGTGGCGGCGAGCTTGCTCTCGCTCATGCCCTTCGTGCGGCTGAGCACTATCGTGCCGGCGTTCTCGACCTGGTTGCACCAGAACTCGCCGAAGTTCTTCATGTACATCTTCGCGCGCGTCGCGTCGACGACGGTGGTGAAACTGCCGGGAACCAAATCGGGGTCGCCTACGTCCTGTACGGCGCGGATCACGTCGCTGAGCTTGCCGACGCCGCTCGGCTCGATAAGGATGCGGTCGGGGGCAAACTGCTCCTTGACCTTCTTGAGCGCCTCGGCGAAGTCGCCGACCAGGCTGCAGCAGATGCAGCCGGAGCTCATCTCGGTTATCTCCACGCCCGCATCGGCCAGAAAGCCGCCGTCGACGGAGATTTCGCCGAACTCGTTTTCAATGAGCACGAGCTTCTCACCCGCGTAGGCCTCGGAGATGAGCTTTTTTATGAGGGTAGTTTTCCCAGCGCCCAAAAAGCCTGAAAAGATGTCGATTTTAGCCATGTGATTTACGCTTCCTTTATAGTAAGTTGTATGCTACAATTTAGAGGGCCCTCCGGCCCCTAAACATGCATGATACCACAAATTAGCGAAAGGGTCAACAATATATGAAGAAATCTGCCTTAGCCCTACTGCTCGTTTTTGCGCTGTGCCTCACGGCCTGTGGCGCCCCGGCGGAGCAGGATATTATGCCCAGTCCGGCGGCTACCACCGCTACCACGCCGGAGCCCACACCTGAGCCGACGCCCGAGCCGACGCCGAGCCGCGCCGAGGAAATCCTCTCCGGCATGACGCTCACAGAGAAGATATGCCAGCTGATGATAGTCAGCCCCGAGAACCTCACCGGCGTCTCGCCCGTCACGGTCGCGGGGGAGACCACGCGCGAGGCGATGGAGCGCCACCCGGTGGGCGGGTTCATCTACTCGGTCGGCAACCTCGTGACCGTCGAGCAGACGCTCGACATGATAGACTCAGCCCAGAGCTACAGCGCCATCCCGCTCTTTATCTCCGCCGACGAGGAGGGCGGCAACGTCGGCAGGCTCATGTACAAGCTGGGCACGACCTGGGTGAACGCCATGTACTCCTACAGGGACCAGGGGACGCAGGTTGCGCACGACAACGCATACACGATAGGCTCCGACATGGCCTCCTGCCACTTCAACCTGGACTTTGCGCCCGTCGCGGACGTGTGGACCAACCCGAACAACACAGTGATAGGCGACCGCGCGTACTCCGACGATTTCGACCAGGCCGCCGAGCTCGTCGCCGCGGCGGTACAGGGCTTCCACGACGCGGAGATAATGTGCACGCTCAAGCACTTCCCCGGCCACGGCGACACGGACACCGACACGCACACCGGCGCCGCAGTGGTAAACAAGACCGCCGACGAG
>CAYXVA010000294.1:0-2254 GCA_964467975.1 uncultured Oscillospiraceae bacterium
AGTCGGGCTCATCAGAGTGATGAGGCCCAGCGTTTTAAGCTGACTTGCTGGTCAAGTGCCGGAACACCGTGCGAGAGTACGGTGACGAGCGGCGCGGCGGGGATTCGTGAGAATCCCCGCTTTTTTTGTCAGGCTTGCAAAAAGGACCGGGATGAGATATAGTATACTGGTAATAATAGCGAACAACATCTGGTGATATGTGAGGGAAAGTCAGCTTATGGCAAAAAAGACCCCCGTGGAATACGGGAATGAAAGTATCTCCCAGCTTAAAGGGGAGGACCGGGTCCGCAAACGCCCGGCGGTTATATTCGGCTCCGACGGCCTTGAGGGCTGCGAACACGCCATGTTCGAGATACTCTCGAACGCGATAGACGAGGCCCGGGCCGGAAACGGCAACATTATAACACTCACGCGTTATCTCGACAAGAGCATCGAGTGCGAGGACTTCGGGCGCGGCTGCCCTGTGGACTGGAACCCGGTCGAGCAGCGGTACAACTGGGAGCTGGTGTTCTGCGAGCTCTACGCCGGCGGCAAGTACAAGAACAACGACGGCGGCGACTATGAGTATTCGCTCGGCCTGAACGGCCTGGGCTCGTGCGCAACGCAGTACGCGAGCGAGTACATGGACGTAGTCGTGCGCCGCGACGGAAAGAAGTACACGCTGCACTTTGAGAAGGGCCGCATTGTCGGCGAGCTCAAGACCGAGCCCACGGACAGGAAAAAGACCGGCACGGACATACGCTGGAAGCCGGACCTCGAGGTGTTCACGGACATCGACATTCCGCTCGAATACTATCAGGAAACGTTGCGGCGCCAGGCCGTCGTCAACGCTGGCGTGACCTTCAGGCTCAAAAATGAGGTGGCCCAGGGCAAATTTGAGACGCAGGACTTCCTGTACGCCAACGGAATACTCGACTATGTGCAGGAGATAGCGGGCGAAGAGGTGCTCAGCGCGCCGTATTTCATCTCCGCGGAGCGCCGCGGCCGCGACAGGGCGGACAAGGACGAGTACAAAGTCAAGCTCTCTGCGGCCTTCTGTTTTTCAGTGAAGGTCAACCTTATCGAGTACTACCACAACAGCTCCTGGCTTGAGCACGGCGGCGCGCCGGAGAAGGCCACCCGCAGCGCTTTCGTCTACGCCATAGACGCCTACATAAAAAAGGTGGGCAAATATCAGAAAAACGAGAGCAAGATAACCTTCCAGGACGTGGCCGACTGCCTTGTGCTTGTGACAAACTGCTTCTCCACGCAGACGAGCTATGAGAACCAGACCAAGAAGGCCATCACGAACCGCTTCATCCAGGAGGCTATGACGGAGTTTTTCCGCGTGCAGCTTGAGGTGTACTTCATCGAGCACAAGGCCGAGGCCGACCGTATCGCCGATCAGGTGCTGATAAACAAGCGCTCGCGCGAGCAGGCCGAGAGCGCGAGGCTGAACATAAAGAAAAAGCTCACGGGCAGCATGGACATCTCCAACCGCGTGCAGAAGTTTGTCGACTGCCGCAGCCGCGACGTGTCCAGGCGCGAGATCTACATCGTCGAGGGCGACAGCGCGCTCGGCGCGTGCAAGCTCAGCCGTGACGCGGAGTTCCAGGGGATAATGCCCGTGCGCGGCAAGATACTCAACTGCCTCAAGGCCGACTATGGGCGCATTTTCAAGAGCGACATAATAACCGACCTCGTGAAAGTCCTCGGCTGCGGCGTCGAGACCGAAAAGCACGTAAAGGAGCTGCCGGCCTTCGAGCTGGAGAACCTGCGCTGGAGCAAGGTGATAATCTGCACCGATGCGGACGTCGACGGCTTCCAGATACGCACGCTCATACTCACGATGCTCTACCGCCTTGCGCCCACGCTGATACGAGAGGGCTATGTGTACATCGCGGAGAGCCCGCTCTACGAGATAGAGTCCGGCGGCAAGACCTGGTTTGCCTACTCAGACCGCGAAAAGACGCAGATTATGGAGGAGATAGGCTCAGCCAAAGCCACCATTAACCGCTCCAAGGGCCTCGGCGAGAACGACCCGGACATGATGTGGCTCACCACCATGAACCCGGAGACGCGCCGGCTCATCCGCGTCATGCCCGAGGATGCAGAGCGTACCTCACAGGTGTTTGACCTGCTGCTCGGCGACGATTTGCCCGGCCGCAAGCAGCACATAGCCGAGTGCGGCAGCCAGTATCTCGATTTGGCCGACATATCCTAGGAGGAGAGAAAGAATGAAGCTGGAAACTGTACGCAAGTTGGTCACGGTGGG
>CAYXVA010000295.1:0-2253 GCA_964467975.1 uncultured Oscillospiraceae bacterium
GAAACGGTAAAACCTCCTCATTTGGTCATCCCTTTCGAATCCAGCATACTTAAATACACATATTATAGCACAAATAATTTAAACCGTGATTAAATCTTACCACGGTAAAGCGAAATATAACACGGTCAAATTAGGACGATTGTCCACTCCGTGTCCATTGCAAGACGTTGACTTTGGGGTTATAATTACTATCTAAGTTAAAAAGGGAGGTGTGTGCTTTGAAGTACCAGGCAGCATCGACGAGGACAAAGCGCGCACTGGCCGAATCGTTAAAAAAGCTAATGCGCACAAAGCCTTTTTCTAAGATTACAGTGACGGAAATTGTCCGGGACTGCGGAGTAAACCGCAAGACCTTTTACTATCACTTCGAGGATATCTACGCGCTCCTGCGCTGGATATTCGAGGAAGAAGCTGTGAATATTGTCCGCCAATTTGACTTTATACACAATTATGACGAGATGTTGGAATTCATATATGGCTATATTGATGAGAACAAAGAGCTGCTGCGCAACGCCTACGACGCTTTCGGCAGCGTTGAGTTGTGCCATTTTCTGCACGAAAGCCTGTACGGGATGACCGCTTCGCTCATAGAGTCGGTCGAGCAGGAGAAGCAGCTGCGGCTCCCGGCCGCCGCGCGGGATTACCTGTGCGAGTTCCTAACCGAGGCCGCGTCAGGCATGCTGCTGAACGTAGTTTCCGGCGCCATGGTTGTCGATGGCAGCAAGGCGCTCAGGCCTGCGAGCAGTATATCAGGGCCGCCATAACAGGCGTTCTGAGCGAACAGGGCATACCATTTGAACCGGCAAAGGCCTGATTCGTCTGCTGGGAGTGCGCGTGCGGAAGGGCTGCAGTGTGGCCCTCACACTTTTTCGGGGCAGTTTTTCGTTTCGCGCGACGCTGTGCTTGCGTCCACGTGAGACTGTGTGCTATAATTTCCGCGCACAGACTCACGTGGGCGCGCTTTTTTATGCGTCTGAGCGCCGGGCGGAGACCCGGCGGGAGGAGACGGGGGAAGGCGGTGAGAATCCGCCGCAACAGCCATTGCCGTGTGGCGCTCTGGCGCCGAGCCGGAATGCCCGTTCGCCTGTAGAGCCCCGGAGCACCCCGGGCGGCTCAATCGTGCGCTGCGACTACTATTTAGGAGTGTGTGTATGCACAAGACGAGAAAGCTGGCAGCTCTGCTGCTCATACTGGCCCTGGCCATGAGTCTCGCCGCCTGCGGCTCGGGCTCCGAGCCGACCGCCCCGCCCGCCGAGAGCGCCGCTGCGGACACCGAGAGTCCCGCACCCGCCGCCGAGGACACGGAGAGCCCGGCCCCGGCCGACGAGGACATATGGGCCGAGGCCGAGTACACCGAGGACACCGAGCTCGGCGAGGGAGCAAAAACCATCGCCGTGGAGTGCACCGCTGATGAAAAGACGGTCACCTTCACCATCCACACCGACGCCGAGTCCCTTGGCGCCGCGCTTCAGGAAATCGGCCTTCTTGAAGGCGAAGAGAGCCAGTACGGCCTGTTTGTGAAGGCCGTCAACGGCATGGGCGCCGACTATGACACCGACGGCTATTACTGGGCGCTCTACATAGACGGCCAGTACGCCTCCACCGGCGTGGACACCACGCCCGTCACCGACGGCGGCAGCTACGCCCTTGTCCGCGAGGCCGCGTAAGGGGAGACTGAGCGTCCGGGAGATGGCGGTATTCGCCATGTTCGGCGTCATGATGTATGCCTCGAAGGAGATTATGGCGGTGCTGCCTAACATCCACCTGCTGGGCATGTTCACGATGCTGCTCACGGTTGTCTATCGCGCCCGGGCGCTCTACCCCATCTACGTCTATGTTTTCCTCAACGGCCTGGTATACGGCTTCCCGCTCTGGTGGGTGCCTTACCTGTACGTGTGGGCCGTGCTCTGGGGCGTCACGATGCTCCTGCCCCGGAATATGCCGGACAAGATTGCGGCGGTGGTCTACCCGCTGGTCTGCGCGCTGCACGGCCTCGCCTTCGGAACGCTCTACGCGCCCTGGCAGGCGATAGCCTTCGGCCTGAGCTGGGAGGGGATGATTGCCTGGATAATCGCCGGGCTGCCCTTCGACGCGATACACGCCGCGGGCAACCTCTGCGCCGGGCTGCTGATACTGCCGTTTTCAAAGCTGCTGCGCAGACTCAACAGGACAATCGGCATCTGAATACCGCAAAACCAAGCAAAGCCCTGGCAAAAGCCAGGGCTTTGTGCTGCTGGTTGTGCGTTTGGGCTC
>CAYXVA010000296.1:0-2250 GCA_964467975.1 uncultured Oscillospiraceae bacterium
CTGTCCACAATGCTGTACAGCACGCTCACAAGCTGCGCGAGCATAGTGGGTATCGCGAGACGGCAGACGAGCGGGAACACGCGGTCCCGCCCAAGGTCGTTTGTACGGTGCATTGCTATCCCTCCGAACAGCGCATTATACGACGTTTTTTAACGCAAGTAAAGAGGAAACAGCAAAGTTTTTTGACTGTTTTGCGGGCAAATTACTCTTCGTGCTTTATAACCGCGTCGTGCGGCGTGGTGAAGGGTATGCACCCGCTCAGCTCGTATTTTAAGCCGAGCTTATCGAGCTCATTGCAGAAGGCGCGAGCGTAGCGGCCGCTCTCAAAGCTCTGCTTGAAATCCATTGTGAAATACTCCCCGGCACAAATCATGTTTATCCCGAGGCCCTTGGCGCCGGAGTTGTAGAGGTGCATCTCCTCGACGTACTTCGCACCCTCGCCGAAATTGAATTCGCCAACGTAGCTGATTATAAACGTGTTGAGCGTCATGCCCTCGAAGAAGCCCATGATCTCGCGCTTGGAGTCCAGCGAAGTGCGCTCGTTGAGCTTGTCTGAAAGGCCAATCATGCCGTTTGCCGAGCGGCGGGTGAGGTCGCGGTCGCGCTGCTCTTTGAGTATACGCCGGAACTCGGACGCCTGCTGGGCGAGCGTCAGGCCCTCCATCTCGCGCGTATAGGGCAGCGTGAGCGTGCGCACGCAGTTTTTGTAGGTGTTGGGCATGTCGAGTTCACTGCTCATGTCCGCGGCGATATTCGCGTTGATGGCCTTGGCGCGCTCCGGGTAGAGCTCCGCTATGCCGTGGCACATGAGCAGCGCGAGCAGTATGACGGGCGTTGCGCCGCAGCTTTTGCACGCGGCAAGGTAGGCTGTGCGCGGGACCTTGAGCTCGTAGCGAAAGTCTGTGTCCTTCGCCGCCTCGTCGTTTTCGCGGAGCGCGAGCGCGTCGCGGCTCGGTTCGTTGAACTCGCGGCCTGAGTCAAAGTCGTACTTTTCCGCGAACGGGTCCGCCGTCTCGCCGGGCAGCATGGGGTCGTCCGCGAGGCGCACGCCCTCGGGCGCGGCAGTGACGTGGTGAGCGAAGTTTACATAATAGTAGAAAATCGTCTCGATATACGGCTTAATCCCGCGCCCGTCGCACAACGCGTGGTGGAAGGAGAAGTATATGGAGCGCTCGTAATAAGTTATGTCAACCAAATGGCCGCCACAGTGGATGTCGCCGAGATGCGAGAGAGAGCGCGTGCGCCGGGCGACCATAGAGTTCGGGTTTTGCACGATGTAGAAGTCGCCGTCGAGCTCCACGAGGCGCGTGTTCATGTACGGGTAGCGGCGGTTTGCCTGGTTGAGCGCCTGATTGAGGAAGGAGCCGGAGACCTTTTCCGTTAGGCGCAGCTCTATCACCTCGCTATCCATGCCGCGCAGTTTGTAGAGGTAGCTCTGACCGGCGCGGATTTTTTCCCAGCTACCGTCGGGCGTGGAGCCGGACTGGCCGATGAGCGTTTTCTTTTCGCTGCGCTTGAGCTTTTCAAATATATCGCCGAATGTGGACATGGGATTCACCCCGTTTTTCATTTTATACTATTATTTTGCCGCTCGCAGGTTTTCGAAGCTTTTATGAAATGTTAGAGTTTTGTTATTTCACTAGGCGAGAAATTTGGGTTACAGACCGCGCGAATTGTCACTTTACATCCGGTGGGGGATGGTATAATACGGTTAGTCAAAAATTTCACTACTGATAAACTCAAGGAGGAAACCAAGATGTCAAACCGCATTATGCTAAATCAGACCTCTTACCACGGCGCGGGCGCCGTCCGCGAGATCCCGGGCGAGATAAAGGCCCGCGGGTTCAAAAAGGCGCTTGTAGTCTGCGGCCCGAGCATCCTCAAGCACGGCGTTGTCGCGCTCGTCACCGACCAGCTCGACGCCGAGGGTCTGCCCTACGAGATTTACTCCGATATAAAGGCCAACCCGACGATAGAGAACGTCCAGGCGGGCGTCGAGGCCTACAAGGCCGCCGGAGCCGACTACATCATCGCCATCGGCGGCGGCAGCCCGATGGACACCGCCAAGGCCATCGGCATTATCGTCACCAACCCCGAGTACGCCGACGTGCGCTCCCTCGAGGGCACCGCACCGACCAAGAACCCCTGCGCTCCGATAATCGCCGTCCCCACCACCGCCGGCACCGCCGCCGAGGTCACGATTAACTACGTGATAACCGACGTCGAAAAGCGCCGCAAGTTCGTCTGTGT
>CAYXVA010000297.1:0-2249 GCA_964467975.1 uncultured Oscillospiraceae bacterium
GGATACTCGACCCCTACAACGTCATACTCAACCAGGTCATAGGCACGACGAACTTTGACTGGCTGGGCAACCCGAACACCGCGCTCTGGTGCATCATACTTATCCTGTTCACGACCTCGATAGGCCAGCCGATAGTCCTCTACGTCGCCGCGCTCGGCAACGTGGACCAGACTCTCATAGAGGCCGCTGAAGTCGACGGCGCGACAAAAATGCAGGTGTTCTGGAAGATAAAATGGCCGCAGATAATGCCCACCACGCTCTACGTGCTGGTTATTACCACCATCAACAGCTTCCAGTGCTTCGCGCTCATACAGCTGTTGACGCGAGGCGGGCCGTCGAACGCCACAATGACGATAATGTACCAGGTCTACGACACGGCCTACAGGCTCTATGACCTCGGCTACGCCAGCGCCATAGGCGTCGTGCTTGCGATAATTATCGCCATCTTCTCCGCCCTCCAGTTCAAGCTGGCCAAGACGGACGACTGAGAGGAGGACAGAACATGAACAGAAGCTCTAATCTCGAAGGCGGCAACAAAGTATACAAGATTGTGACCGTCGTCATTCTCATACTGGCGGTGCTGTTCTTCCTTTTCCCTCTGTACTGGATAATCACCGGCTCCTTTAAGCCCATAACGGAGATAACCTCGCGTACGCCCATCTGGTTCCCGCAGAACCCGACGGTGGACAACTACGCGCGCCTCTTTGAAAAGCCGGCCTTCCTCTGGCTCTTCAACATCGTGTTCATCTCTGCAATGGCGATGCTCCTCACGTGCATCACCGCCTCGCTCGCCGGCTATGCCCTTGGCAAGAAGCGCTTTTACGGACAGGCTATCCTGTTCACCATCATAATCTGCGCCATGGCGCTGCCCAAGCAGGTCATAGTCATCCCGCTGCGCCAGGAGATGGTCGCGCTGGGCCTGAGCAACACGCTCTGGGCGGTTATACTGCCCACGGTCGGCTGGCCTTTCGGCGTGTTCCTGATGAAGCAGTTTTCGGAGACTGTGCCGACGGAAATCCTGGAGGCCGCGAGGGTCGACGGCTCCGGCGAGCTGCGCACTTTCTTCAGCGTGGTTTTCCCGATGATAAAACCCGGCATCGGCGCGCTGGCTATCTTCACCTTCGTCAACACCTGGAATGACTATTTCCTCCAGTTGGTAATGCTGACAAGCGACACAAAGTGGACGCTGCCTCTGGCCATTGCCAACTCGCAGGGCGAAATGAGCTCCGATTACGGCCTTATCATGGCCGGCGCGGCGCTCGCGAGCGTACCTATTATAATAGTGTTCATTGCCTTCCAGAAATACTTCACGCAGGGTATTGCAATGGGCGCGGTTAAGGGTTAAACTATGATTTGCGCTAAGAACGCAGACGCTCTGAGTTACCTGGGCATACACAGGAACCTCGACCTCGCGCTCAGGCACATTACGCCGGAGTTCCTCTCCTCGCTGGAGGACAACGTGCGCGTCGAGCTTGACGGCGACAAGGTCTACTGCACGCGCTTCACCTATGAGACCATACCGCTCGCGCAGGGCTTTTTCGAGGTGCACAGGCGCTATCTCGATATCCACATCATGCTCTCCGGCTCGGAGCGTGTGGACGTCAACCGGCCCGACGAGCTCACGTTGACAGATGCGCAGGAGCAAAACGACTTCTATGCGTATCAGGGCGAGGCGTGGCACACGACCGAGCTGCGCTGTGGGGAGTTCATGGTCGTATTCCCGGGCGATGCGCACCGCATAAAGATTCAGATTGGCGGTGCGGAAACCGTCACCAAAGCAGTATTCAAGGTGCTCATAGACGACTGAGCGCCGCCGCACACCGGCGGGGAAATTTCTCCGCCGGTGAAACTAACTTTATTTTGGAGAAGAAATTATGAGAGATTTTAGCAAGTTTCAGGGCATAATTCCGGCCTTTTACGCCTGCTATGACAAAAATGGGGAAATTGACGCCGCCGCCGTCCGTGCTCTCACCGAATATTTCATCGGCAAAGGCGTCAAAGGCCTCTACGTAGGCGGCTCCTCCGGCGAGTGCATCTACCAGAGCGTGGCCGAGCGCAAGCTGGTGCTTGAAAACGTCATGGCCGTTGCCAAGGGCAAGCTCACCATTATCGCCCACGTGGCGTGCAACAACACCTCCGACAGCCGCTCTCTGGCCGCCCACGCCGAGAGCCTGGGCGTCGACGCCATAGCGGCCATCCCGCCGATATACTTCCACCTGCCCGAGTACGCCATAGCGCAGTACTGGAAC
>CAYXVA010000298.1:0-2247 GCA_964467975.1 uncultured Oscillospiraceae bacterium
CCGTGAACGGGGTGAGCTGAGATGAAGCCCGGCAGGACAGCTATTATACTCACGCTCGCGCTGCTGCTTACGGCCTGCGGTGCGCCGCAGGCGGCGGACGCGACGCCCACGCCTGAGCGCTCGGGCGTGGCCGTACACTGGGACGCGCTGGAGCCGGAGCCGGAGGCCGCGGCCAACAGGTACCACGACAATTATGCCGCCGGGCTCCGGCCCGCGGACGATTACGGTGAGCTGGTGCCGTATATAGGCGGCGAGGCCTCGGACGAATACTGGAACCAGAGCTGGTTCTTTGGCCTGGCCACGCGCGGCGGCGAGATAGTGACCGACCCGGTGTATCTGGGCGTGGAGGCGCTTACAGAGATGGGCGCGGACACGCTCAAGGACCGCTACGGCAAGGCGCTCATACTGAGCACGGCCGTGCCGAGCGAGACCGAGCCCAAAGACGAGTGGACGCCGAAGTATGAGGAGCGTTACGGCCTTGCGGCCATCGACGGCTCCTGGTATACCGGGCAGGTCTACACGGACGTCATCTGCTCGTGCGCTCTGGGCGCGTTTTTCTTCGACGCCGAGGGCAATGCCGTTATGCTCTCCGGCGACGACGGCAGCGAGATCTTCCGCTGGGAGGCCGGGGCTATCCTGCTGGAGGGCCTGACACCGGGGTCATCCTACTGGGAAATTGCCAGCGCGCGCGACGGATATATGCAGTACATAGACTGGGACGGGAGCGGCGAAGCCGACTACACCTACGTCGATTTGCGCACCGGCAGTATAGTTGACGGGCAGCCCGAGGCCTTCGCCTGGCGCCCCGCGGCGGACGCCGCAGACACGGACGAGAGCCGCTACTACGGCGGGGTGTACCGTATTGAGGACGGGCGCATTTACATAGAGGCCGACAGCGGCGAGACATATTCGCTCGCCCTGCCCGAGGGCTGCAGCCAGTCTGCTTACCCGGCCATTGACGGCGAGCGCATGATTTTCTCCCTCGAAGGCGGCGGCAGCGTGCTGGTTGATTTCAGCGGCAGGGAACTGCTGCGCACGGACAAATTCCTCAACTGGCTCTACTACGCGTACGGCGAGGAACCGCGCCTGTGCGCCACGACCGACTACCTGGCTAATGACGACGGCACGGATATGCATACCATCTGGAACGTCTACAGCCGCGACGGCGAGCTGCTGCTCACGGCGGACGGCACGGTCACGCAGTGGGGCGACAGGCTGCTCATAGCCGATGAGACGGCTTTCCGCCTCACCGACCTTGACGGCGGAGAGCTCATACGCCTCTCGCGCTGGGACAGCCTGGACATCCCGGCCGAGGAATAATAAAAGGGCATAAGCGCGGGCAGCGGGCTCGCTCTTATGCCCTTTTGGACGCTTGCAAAGCGCCGTGAGCAGTGTATAATATTCCCGAAAGGCGGCGATCAGGCGTGTGCGGCAGGTATTACATAGATGACAATGACGGTGCGCTGAGCGGATTTATAGAGGCGGCACAGCGCCGTGGCAGCGTGAAGCGCGGCGAGGTGCGGCCCGGGGACACGGCGGCGGTCATTGCCAACAACCGCCGGCTGGAGCCGGGCGTATTCCCTATGCGCTGGGGCTTTGAGGGCGCAAACGGCTCGCTGGTAATCAACGCGCGCAGTGAGACGGCTTCGCAAAAGCCCATGTTCCGTGAGAGCGCGCGCCTGAGGCGCTGCCTCATACCCGCGAGCTGGTATTTCGAGTGGGAGCGCCGCCCCGGAGGGAAAACCAAGTACGCGCTGCGCCCGGAGCGCGGCGGCAATGTCTACCTCGGCGGGCTCTACGCCCTGGGCAGGGACGGCACGGCGCGCTTTGTCATCCTCACTCGCGACGCTGCGCCGGGGATAGCGTTCATCCACGACCGCATGCCGGTCATTGTGCCGCCGGAAAAGCTCGGCGACTGGCTCTCACAGAGCCGGACGCTCGAGGAACTGCTGCGCAGCGCGGAGACGGACATGACGTTTAAACAAACGTAAAAATACCGCTTGCGGCGCTGCATGGAAAAATCGGGTAGGCGCGCCCTCTTGCCACCAAAAGCGCACATTGGAGGCAGCTTTTGGCAGGGAAGAGAGCTTTGTATCTTTTCAAATATCCTTTCATCGCGCATGCGGCGGCTCGCTGCACGGTGTGCCAAGAAGCTGGACCAGACGGTTTTCGACGAGGCCGCGCTGCTGCTTCCGGGCGGCGATTGGCTCAGCAAAAGCGCCGGGCCCCGGTTTGCCGGGGTCCGGC
>CAYXVA010000299.1:0-2233 GCA_964467975.1 uncultured Oscillospiraceae bacterium
CTTTGTGCAAGGAACAAAGAAAGCGCCCCAGAAAGAGGAAAAAAACGCGATTAATTTTTTTAAAAAGATTGCTGACAATTTCACAATATAGTGATATATTTAACACAGGAAGCGACGAGAGCCGCTATTACGTCAGGAGGTAATACAGATGAAGGATATGCTTTTTGGTATTGCGATGATAATGGCTGGCATTTTCTGCGCGGTAGTCGGTCTTGAGCACGAGCTTATGTTCTACCTGGGCGGGCTGTTCGCAGCCATTGGCAAAGTGGACGCGCTTGTCGGCGAGTTCGGCGGCGGGCTGGTGAAGAACACCGAGGACGAGCCGCAGGCTAAGGAACAGGTGAACTGATTAGATATTGAATAGCATCGAGGGCCGCTCCACAGGGGCGGCCCTATTGCGCGTTGACTATGCCGAGCGATGGTGTTAAACTGTAGGCAAAGGGGTATGCGGGGCGCTGCATGTACGTATACAGACAGTGGATAGCAGACATGATAGCAGCCGTATACCGGTGCTGGGACATCTGCCGGGAGCTTTTGAAGGCTCTAGGAAAGACTGAAGTGGAGGACTGAATTGTGGTATAAAATAGGGCTCGCGCTTTTGCTGGCGTCGATCTATCTGGCGCTCTTTGTGATTGCACTGAACGCCGGAAACTTCGGCATCGAGCTGGCTATGTTCAGCTGTTTGCTGGCCGCGGTCGGGTTCGCGATAATGCTGGGTAGCGCCCGGGGCGGAAAAACGGACGAATCAAACAACAACTCTGACAACGAAACAAAGGAGTGACGCAATATGGAACTCACCCGTGAGCAGCAGGACATACTCAACGGCTCCCAGGGCGAGGTTATGGCGAAAGTCATGAAGAGCCTCGTCATGTACGGAGAGACCTTCGGCGCAGACAAGATGGTGCCTGTGACGAGCGAGTACGGCCACACGGTCATAAGCTTCGGTATCGGCGTCATGAAGCCGGTGTACGACCTCTACGACCAGCTCATAAAGGCCGGGGCGCTGAGTAAACAGAAGTTTTCCGCCGACCCCCTGCCGCTCGACAAGAACGTGCCGAGCAATTTCCTGCAAGATCTGGTGTTCAAGCACTTCATGTACTCGCAGCAGTCGAGGTACGAAAAGCAGCTTGAAAAGCTGGGTATTATGTCGCCCGACGCCTACACCTGCGCCTGCTACCTCGACGAGGTTGGCAACAAGCCCAAGAAGGGCGAGGTGCTCTCCTGGGCCGAGTCGAGCGCGGTTGTGTACGCCAACAGCGTCCTCGGCGCGAGGTGCAACCGCAACTCCGGCATGCTCGAGCTCATGGGCAGCATTGTAGGCTGCGTGCCGCACTTCGGGCTGCTGACCGACGACGGGCGCCGTGCCGACTGGATAGTCGAGGTCAAAACGGAGAAGAAGCCGGAGGCGCAGCTGCTCGGCAGCGCGATAGGCATGAAAGTCATGGAGAAGGTCCCGTACATAAAGGGCCTCGACAAGTGGCTCGGCACCGAGCTCACCGACGACGTGTGCGCGTATCTCAAGGACTTCGGCGCGGCCACGGCGTCCAACGGCGCGGTGGGCCTCTACCACGTCGAAAACCTCACGCCGGAGGCGGTGGAACTCGGCGAGAGCCTTATCCGCGAGGGTGCGCCGGTGTACGTCATAGACGACGCCGAGCTCGAGCGCGTGAAGGCAAGCTACCCCGTTGTGTGGAAGGATTTGAACGCCGAGCCGAAGCTCTGCTTCATCGGCTGCCCGCACCTGACGCTCGCCCAGCTCAAGAGCTGGACGGGGCGCATCTCCGCGGCGCTGAACGCCAACGGCCTCAAAAAGGTCACGGTACCCACTGTCATGACCGCCGCGCCTGCGACGGTGAAGGCCTTTAAGGCCATGCCGGAGTATGAGCTGCTCGAGGGCGCGGGCGTCGTGCTCAGCTATATCTGTCCGCTGATGTATATGAACAACCCCCTGAGCGGCAAGATGCCGGTCATAACGTGCTCGAACAAGCTGCGCACGTACACCACCGCGCGCTATTACACCGAGGACGAGCTGCTTGAGAAGATAACGGGAGGTGCGAAGTAATGGCAAAGGTATTCAAGGGCCGCCCGGTCGTCGCGGGCGAATGCACCGCCCCGGCGCTGGTCTCGCACGGCGGGTTCAACACGCTCGCGAGCTTCCAGATAGCGATGATGTTCGGCGACAAGAAGGTCAAGTGCGGCGACCAGAACAACCCGGACCTCTACAAAAAGCCGA
>CAYXVA010000300.1:0-2230 GCA_964467975.1 uncultured Oscillospiraceae bacterium
ACCTGTGCGTCTCCCGCACGAGTTTCAAGTGGGGCATCCCGGTCGACTTTGACCCGGGCCACGTCGTCTACGTGTGGGTCGACGCCCTCTTCAACTATCTGACCGCCCTCGGCTACATGAACGACGCGCACAACGACGTGGACAAGTATTGGCCCGCGGACGCACACATGGTCGGCAAGGAGATAGTCCGCTTCCACTCGATAATCTGGCCCGCGATGCTCATGAGCGTCGGCGCGCCGCTCCCCAAGAAGGTGTTCGGCCACGGTTGGCTGCTGCTCGGCGGCGGCAAGATGAGCAAGTCCAAGGGCAACGTCGTCGACCCGTACATCCTCGCCGAGCGCTTCGGCGTGGACGCGCTCAGATACTTCCTGATGCGCGAATTCCCGCTCGGTTCGGACGGCAACTTCTCCAACGAGCTGCTTATCTCCCGCATAAACTCCGACCTCGCCAACGACTACGGCAACCTCCTGAGCCGCACGGTGGCGATGGCGGTCAAGTACTTCGACGGCACGCTGAGCACGCCTCGCGCGGACGAGGACATGGACTGCGAGCTCAAGACCATGGCCGGCGAGCTGCGCGGCAAGTACGAGAAGCTCATGGACACGTTCCAGACCCAGGCTGCGCTCGAGGAGATCTTCAAGGTGATATCCCGCGCGAACAAGTACATCGACGAGACCGCCCCCTGGGTGCTCGCGAAGGACGGGGCAAACAAGGCCCGCCTCGCGACAGTCATGTACAACCTGCTCGAGACGCTGCGTATCTGCACGCAGCTCCTGACGCCTTTTATGCCCGAGAGCACCGCGAAGGCCGCCGACCAGATAGGCGTCCCGGCCGAGCTGCGCACTTGGGAGGCCGCGGGCAAGTGGGGCATGCTGCCCGCCGACGTCACCGTCCACAGGGGCGAGACGCTCTTCCCGCGTATCGACATGGACAAGGAGCTCGGCGAGCTCGAAAAGCTCGAGGAGGAGGCCCGCAAGGCCGCCCTGCCGCCTGTCGAGGTCGAGCCGCAGCTGACCGAAAAGGTCGACTTCGACACGTTCTGCAAGAGCGACTTCCGCGTCGTCAAGGTCAAGGAGTGCGAGGCCGTCAAGAAGAGTGACAAGCTCCTCAAGTTCATCCTCGACGACGGCACCGGCGTCGACCGCCAGATACTCTCCGGGATACACAAGTGGTACCAGCCCGAGGATCTGGTCGGCAAGACCCTGATGGCCATTGTGAACCTGCCGCCGCGCAAGATGATGGGCCTTGAGAGCAACGGCATGCTAATCTCCGCCGTGCACAAGGAGAAGGGCGAGGAGGCGCTGCACCTTATCATCCTCGACGACTCCATCCCCGCCGGCGCGAAGCTCTGCTGAATGAGGCAATTTATATGGAATACAGGCGTTTCGGAAACAAGATAGTCGCCCGCCTCGACAAGGGCGAGGAGGTCTGCGAGCAGGTGCTCGCCCTCGCGGAGAAGGAGGATATACGCCTCGCGGGCGTGAGCGGGATAGGCGCGAGCAACGACGTGACGCTCGGCGTGTTCGACACGGGCACGAAGGTTTACAACAAGATTCGCTACAACGCCACCGACTACGAGCTCGGCTCCGCCACCGGCAACCTCAGCCGCCAGGACGGCAAGCCGTATCTGCATCTGCACGCGGTTATTGGAAGCCCGGTCAACAATGAATGCCACGCCGGGCACCTCAACGCGGCTGTGATAAGCGCCACGTGCGAGCTGGTGATAGACGTCATAGACGGCGAAGTGGGCCGCAAGTTCTCGGACGAGATTGGCCTGAATTTGTACGAATTCTGAGCAAAATACAGCACAAAACCCCCGGACACCGGTCCGGGGGTTTTCTATTTAAACTGGTCAATAAGCTCGTCCACAAGCCGTTTCTGCTCCGGCTTCAACGCCACCCAGCGGTTGAAAAAGTCGTACTGCTCATCCGTGAGCTCGACGAAGTTACCCTCAGCAAAAAACTGCGCAAGGGTGATGCCAAAAGCCTTGCAGATTATCTCAAGCGACGAGATGCTCGGCTGGTAGTTGCGGTTAAATATATTTGAAATCGTTGACTGCGGCACACCGCTCTCCTTAGCGAGCCTGTACTCCGTCCAGCCGCGTTGATTCATAATCTGTCTGATGCGCTCCTGAGTGTTTATTTCTATCACCATCCGAAACTATTATATAACGCAATTGTGAAGTAATTTGCGCCCCAAACTCTTGACAATACTTCACAATTGGGTTATA
>CAYXVA010000301.1:0-2212 GCA_964467975.1 uncultured Oscillospiraceae bacterium
GGACTGCTTCTTGTGGCGGCCGTGGGCCTTGATGGGCTTGCGAATCTTCTCGCGGTAGGGCACGCGGGCGGGGCTCAGCTCGACCTCGACGCCGTACTTGGTCTTGAGCTTGTTGCACAGCACGTCGAGCTGGATGTCGCCGGCACCGGAGATAACCATCTGCTTGGTCTCGGCGTTGTTGGTGATGGTGAAGGAGCGGTCCTCCTCGTTCAGGCGGTTGAGGCCCTGAGCGACCTTGTCCTCCTGGCCCTTCGTCTTGGGGGCGATGCACATGGAGTAGCAGGGCTTGGCAAATTCGATGCCGGGCGCGGCCTCGACTGCCTTGGGGTCGCAGAGGGTGTCCGCGGTCTTGGTGTCGGAGAGCTTGCTGACCGCGCCGATGTCGCCGCAGCAAATCTCCTGGACTTCGATGTTCTTCTTGCCCTGCATATAGTAGACGTGGCCGAGCTTCTCCTGAGCGCCGGAACGGGCGTTGGTCAGCGTCATGTCGGGAGTGACCTTGCCGGAGATGACTTTGAAGAGGCTGAAGCGGCCAAACTGGTCGGAAATGGTCTTGTAGACTATCGCCTTGGTCGGCCCGGCCTCGTTGACGGGCTCGCCCATCTCGTGCGGAGCGGGGAAGAAGTTCTTTATCGCGTCGAGCAGCTCAAGCGTGCCCATGCCGGCGGTCGCGCTGCCGCAGAACACGGGGACTATCTCGCCCTCGGCGATGCCGGTGCTCAGCGCGCCGTAAATCTCGTCGCTGCTGAGCTCCATGGTCTCGAGATACTTCTCCATGAGCTCTTCGCTGGTTCCGGCGGCGTTCTCGGCAATCTCGTTGTAGAGTTCCTCGGTGCGGTCGGCCATGGCGTCGGGTATCGGGCACTCGGTACGCTTGCCGCCGTCATACTTGTACGCCTTGCGGCCCACGATGTCGACGATGCCCACGGGCTTGCCGTTCTCGACGATGGGCGCGGCCATCGGGCTCAGGCTCGGGCCGAACTTTTCGCGCAGCTGGCTGAGGGCGGAGAAGTAGTCGGCGTGCTCCTCGTCAATCTTGGAGATGTATATCGCGCGGGGCAGCTTCGCGTCGGAGAGGCTCTTCCACGCCTTCTCGGTGCCGACGTTCAGGCCGTCCTTCGCGGAGACGACGATGATGCCGGTGTCGGCCACGCGCAGCGCCTCGGCGACCTCGCCGGCGAAGTCAAAATAGCCCGGGGCGTCAATGATGTTGATCTTCGTTTTCTGGTACTCGACGTACATCGTCGCAGCCGAGATGCTTATCTGGCGGCGGATTTCCTCCGCGTCATAGTCGGAAACGCTGTTGCCCGCGGCAGTGCTGCCAAGGCGGTCGGTGACTCCTGCCAGGAAGAGCATGCTCTCGGCAAGGCTGGACTTGCCGTTGCCGCCGTGACCGAGCAGGGCGATGTTGCGGATGTCTTTTGTTGCGTAGCTCATGTGTTGGTTCCACTCCTTAACTTTATATTAAAAGCTGGCATTTTCCTAAAAATCAACCATCTAATTATATAATACTTTGGCGGCTTTGGCAATAGCCAAAAATGGAATAGTTTTTTGCGGCAGGTTTCCTGTGCAAAACCCCGAAAATGGAACATTTCGTCGCCGTTGACGTCAAACAAAGCAGAAAATGACAGAAAAATACACTTTTAGAGGGAGGCAATGCGATGAAAACAGGAAAGACGCTCGGCACGGCGCTGAGCCTGTGCGCGGCGGCGCTCTGCCTGGCGCTCTCAGCCTCGGCGAACAGCTCCTGGGTCTGGCTGACCGACGCGCGGCCCGGCGACGTGCTGCCTATTACGGCGTGTGCGACGGTGGCGATTGAGTTCTGCGCGGCGTACTTTCTGGGCAGGAGCTCCAGGCCGTGGAAAACGCTCTTCGTGGTGCTGCTCGCGAACCTCGTGAGTTTCCTGGGCACGTACCTGGTGATGAAGCTAACCCACGCGCAGACGGGGCACGGCGTCTGGGACAGCGGCTACTTTGTGGGTGTGCTGTTCCTGCTCGCGACCATAGCGATAGAGCTGCCGATAACCTACTACAACCTAAAAAAGGACGCCGAGAGCCCCAGGCGTCTCATGTGGAGCATCGTGCTCGCAAACACGGCTACAACGGTCATGTGCGCCATAGTCGAGCGTGTGTTCTGTGAGGGGCACTGGTGAAGAAATTTACGCTTCCGGAGAGCCGCTGCGCCGGCGGCTTTCCGGGGCGCTTTCTTTGC
>CAYXVA010000302.1:0-2210 GCA_964467975.1 uncultured Oscillospiraceae bacterium
GAGTTCATAGCGCTCGCCGTCTTTATCGAAAACCTGCCGTCTTGTCCCGCCGAGCTTGCTCTCGCTCTCCCTCACTTCAAAGCCGTTGAAGTATAAAAACTCACTGAACGACAGGGGAAGCATTTTAATTTCCACGCACCTGCCGGAGAGGTAGGTCGAATATTCCGAGGACAGAAGGTAGGCGTTCGAGCCGGTTATATAGATGTCGCAGTTGAAGTCGACACGGAAAGAGCTGACCGTGTTCTCCCAGCCGTCAATGCGCTGCAGCTCATCGAAGAAGAGGTACATTCTCTTTTCCGGTATCACTCGCTCCCTGACATAGTTGTAGAAATCACCGGCAGACATCGTCATAAAATCGTGGGACTCGAAATTCATTTCGACAATCTGCTCCGCAGCAACGCCGCTCTGCTTCAAATGCTCCACCATGAGCTTGAGCAAGCTGGACTTTCCGCAGCGCCTTATGAAACGCTTTCAGTTTATCGAGGTACAAATCACGCCTCTTGAGTTCATGCGTATCGATCATGCCGGCACCTCCCATTATGCAAATCATAGCACGAACTTATTTTTTTATCAAGTTTATATTATCAATAGCACAAACTTTTATTTTTCGTCAGTTCGTGCTATAAATTGACAATAACTAATCTCCTGTAATTTGCTTGACCCTCAGAAGCAAATACATTTCGACGAATATTATACTTGTAACACACATTGCAACTAAGTTAGTGACACGTTGTCACCAACTCAAAGGAGGCTGCCACAATGCCCAACACCACCCCCCCGTATCGCTGGCTACGCGCGCATATCGGTTGATGAGGAGCTTGACCGGGACAACACTTCTATTGAGAACCAGAAGGCCATCATCTCGGACTTCGTCGCGCGCAAATTTCCGGGGTCGGAACTGGTGTTTTACGAAGACCGCGACCGTTCCGGTTACACGTTTGAGCAGCGCGAGGGGTATCAGGCCATGCGGCGCGAGCTGGTGGCGCACCGGCTGGACATACTCGTGGTCAAGGACTTCTCCCGCTTCTCGCGCCGCAACAGCCGCGGGCTGGTGGAGCTGGAAGACCTTCGCGACGCGGGAGTGCGGATAATCTCGATAGGCGACAATATAGACTTCCCCAATGACGACGACTGGCTCAAAATACAGTTCCAGTTCCTCCTGAACGAAATGCCGGTCACGGACACGAGCCGCAAGGTTAAGTCCGTCATACGCCGCCGTCAGGAAGATGGCAAATGGATTTGCGCCGCGCCCTACGGCTACATCGTCAACAAACAGCAGCAGTTCGAGGTTGTACCCGTCGAGGCCGACGTGATACGCCGCATTTACCGGCTCTACATCGACGGCTGGGGCTACAAGCGCATAGCGAACTCGCTCACCGATGAGGGCGTCCCCACGCCTCGTATGTCGGAGCGCGAGCGCAAGGTGGCCGAGGGCGAGGACTACCGCCGCAGCGTCAAAAACGCATGGAGCATCGTCACCGTGCAGGGCATACTGGATAACGAGTTCTACATCGGCACGCTGCGGCAGGGCAAGTACCAGCGCGCGAAGATAAACGGGCGCGACGTGAAGCGCAACGAGGTCGAGCAGATAGTGATTGAAAATCACCACCAGCCCTTCATCGACTACCGTACGTTTGCCACCGTGCGCGCGCTGCGCGAAAAACGCGCGAAGTACAACTACCGCGGCGTGAAGATAAACGACAACGTATACTCGGTCTTCCTCGAATGCGGTGACTGCGGCGCGCCGATGTTCGCGCTGGGCCGGCGCGATTTGAAGCCCGCCTACACCTGCGGCACCTATCACCGGCGCGGCACAGCGGGCTGCACCACGCACCACATCCGCGTGGACAAGCTCGACGAGCTGGTCAAGCTCTACGTCAAAAAGGTGCGGGATAACTCCGCGGATATGCTCGCCAAGCTCAACGAGGAGCTTGCGCGCGAGCCGGAGGACGTGGCAGAGACAGAGTGCAGCGCGGCGAACATTGAGGACGTGCTGCTCGACGCACAGGAGGAGCTGAAAGCCACGAAGCGGCAGAGCGTGCGCGACATCATGCGCCACCCCGAGAACGAGGCCGTGCTCGAAGAGACGTACGACGAGCTGGAAGCCGACCTCATGCGGCGCATAGAGGGGCTGCAAAACCAGCTCGAGCACGTCACGGACAAGCGCAACACCATAATCCGCGCCAATCGCGCTGCCAAAACCGCGATGG
>CAYXVA010000303.1:0-2208 GCA_964467975.1 uncultured Oscillospiraceae bacterium
CAAAGTTGAGCAGCGTGCGGATTATCAGCTCGTTCAAGTCGAAATCGCGCCGTTTGGCCATGTCCGTGCCCTCGCTTCTCATGCGCGAGAGGCTGAGCATGTGGCGCACGAGGCGGCTCAAGCGGCGCGTCTCGTCGGCGATGGTGGCGAGGTATTTGTCCTCCTGGTCCTTGGGTATCGTGCCGTCGAGGATGCCGTCGGCGAAACCGGCTATGGTCGTCATGGGCGTTTTAAGTTCGTGCGAGACGTTGGCGATGAACTCGTTTCTGAGTTCTTCGCTGCGCTCGAGGGAGTCGGCCATGGCGTTGAAGGAGTTCGTCAGCGCGGCCAGCTCGTCGGTGCCCTTGTCCTCGCGCACGCGCACGGAGAAGTCGCCGTGGGCGAAGCGCCGCGCGGCGGCGGTCATCTCGTCGAGGGGCTCGGAGAGCTTTTTGGATATCACGAGGCTCATGACCAGCGCGAGCGAGAGCACGGCCAGGGCCACCGCCAGGAACACCCACAAGAACGCTTCCCACGCGCCTATGATGGTAGAGCGCAGAGAGCTCACGAAGATATATCCGCTGCCGTCGTCGCTTGAGATGGGCATGGCGTAGATGTAGCGTTGGCTTGTGAAGAGCCCGTTGAGGTCGGAGACCGTCTCCAGGTCGCCGGTGCTCTGCAATGTGTACATATACTGCGCGTCCACGCGCTTGTACATGTGCGTGCACTCTCCCGGGTCGTCGGAGCAGGAGAGGATTACGCCGTCGGAATTCGTGATAAAGAAGTCGTTGCCGCTCATGAGCGCCGCGCCGCTGAGGGTTATGCGAGTCGTCCAGCTCGAGAACTCGGCCTCGTTCATGGTGGACACCATGCGCGAGACCGTGTCGGCGTTGCTCTTCATGTCGTCGCGGTGGGAGCTGATGATAAAGTTCTGGCCCAGGAAGATGAGCGCGATGCCTATTATCAGGAAGCTCGCCAGGACCATGACGGCGGTGTAGAGGAAGTTTTTGAAGTATATGCTCTTCATTTTGCGCTGTCCGCGGCGGAGTCGGGCTCGATGACTTCAAACTTGTACCCGACACCCCAGACGGTTTTGAGCGACCACTGGTCGGAGACGCCCTCGAGCTTTTCGCGCAGGCGCTTGATGTGCACGTCGACCGTACGCGAGTCGCCGAAATAGTCGAAGCCCCACACCTCGTCGAGCAGCTGGTTGCGCGTAAAGACGCGGTTGGGCGAGGCGGCGAGGTGGTAGAGCAGTTCCATCTCCTTGGGCGGGGTGTCGATGCGCTTGCCGTTTACGATGAGCTCGTAGCTGTCGAGGTTTATGACCAGCTTGTCGTAGACGAGCTTCTTCTCCGTGGGGGCGGCGACGCCGTCGGCGCGGCGCATGACGGCGTGAATGCGCGCGATAAGTTCCTTGACCTCGAAGGGCTTGGTTACATAGTCGTCCGCGCCCATCTCGAGGCCGGAGACCTTGTCGTAGGTCTCGCCCTTGGCGGTCAGCATGATTATCGGCACCCGGGAGGTGCGGCGAATCTCTTTGCAGACTTGCCAGCCGTCCATGACGGGGAGCATGATGTCGAGAAGTATGACGTCGGGCTCGACTTCGCCGGCGAGGCGCAGCCCCTGGCCGCCGTCGGAGGCGATGGAGACCTCAAAGCCGTCCTTTTCAAGGTACAGCCGCAGCAGTTCGGCTATGTTCTTGTCGTCCTCAACTACAAGTGCTTTTTTGTTCATTCTATGTTCCTCCGATGCGCAAAAGCCCGGAAAACGGGCGACGCTGATATTCTGCCTAAATTATAGCTTTTTCCCGCTGTAGGTGAGTTAAAATTTTGTGAATTAACGCATGCAAGGCCCCGGCTGCGGGGCCTTGCGCTGTTTTGCGCCGAAGCGGCGCGCTATTTTGCGTGGATGTCAATGAATTCCGCCTTGAGCTTGGAGTAGATGATCTTCTGGCTGCGGTACAGGCCCGTATAGCCGGAGAGCATGTAGGATATCGCAATCGCGACGGCAAAATAGACCGCGCCGTCCGCGCCGAAGAGCTCAATCGCAAGTATGATGGACGCCACGGGGCAGTTCACCGCGCCGCAGAAGAGCGCGGCGAGAGCGACGGCCGCGGCAAAGCCCGCCGGGAGCCCCAGCACCGGCCCCAGAGCGCAGCCGAGCGTCGCGCCTACCTGTGCCGTTCTACGGAGCTCCCTCGCCCGCGGACATAGCACGGGCAGCGTA
>CAYXVA010000304.1:0-2181 GCA_964467975.1 uncultured Oscillospiraceae bacterium
CCCTCTCCCCTTCCGGAAACGGTCGATCATCTCCTGCACCTCGTCTATCTCCGCGTCGGACAGCGTACGGCTGCGCACGAACGCCGCAATGAACGCGGGCAGCGAAGGTACGCGACGCCGGGCGCTCGAGTGGCTGGACGCCTTCGGGCTCACAGGCTGCGCCGACATGCGCGCCGGCGCACTCTCGCTCGGCACGCAAAAGAAGTGCGCCATTGTCTGCGCCTGTGCCGTCACGTCCGACTTTCTGGTGCTCGACGAGCCTCTCAACGCGCTCGACGGCGACGCTCGGGAGACGTTTTACGCGCTTGTACCGGGACTGGTGCGAGACGGCCGGACAGTGCTTTGTATATCGCACAGCTTTGACGGAGATACGCCCCGGCGGATAGTCCTCACGCGCGGCGCGCTGACGGAGGCCTCATGACTGCGCGCGCCCTGCTTTGGAAGGAAGCGCTCGTGCTCTCGCGCTGCCGCTGGCTGTTCATATGCGTGCCGATCGCGCTGTTTTTGCCGCTGGCGGCGAATATCATGGCCACGTCGCCGCTCTTTGAGCTGGACACCTGTTTTCTCATACTCTCCGTCGCAATCTCGTGCATGGGCGGCGAGCTGGTGTTTCGCACGATCGTCGGAGAGCGCAGCTCGGGTACGCTCGACGTGCTGCTCACCGGCGTCCGGAACAAGCTCCTGCTCTCGCTCGGGAAGATACTGCTGCCCTCGACGGTGGGTGCGCTCAGCACGCTCGCCGGGCTTGCGCTAAACAACCTCGCCGCGCCGCTTTATGCGGGGAAGGCGCTGTACGTTGGCATGCTCACGCCTACTGTGCTGACCGCTGTGCTCTTCACCTCGCTTATCTGCGGCTTGCTTGAGCTCGTGCTGCTCATGCGCTCGCGCGAAGAGATACCGCTGCACGGCAGCACGGCGCTGATTTTCACGCTCACGGGCTTCATGAGCTGCCTTTACGTGCTCGGCGGCAGAGTTCACCCATTGCTACCTGTCACAGTCTCCGCGCTGCTGCTGGTCCTGTGCCTGGCGCTGGCGGCTAGGAGTTTGTCGAGGCCGCGCGTGGTGACCGCCGCGCAGCCTTTGCGGCCGGACGTATTGGAGCTCGCGGTCTCGCCGCTCACTTCTCTCGCGGCGAAGAACCTCGCCGCCGTGCATTCCTGGCTCCGGCTGCTGGGCAGATACGCCCTGCTCATCGCCGTGGGCGTTATCGCGTCGAGGGGTAAAAGCGCTCTGGCCCTTGCGGCCTGGTTCCCCGCACTGGCCTTCCCGGCGGCGGAATTGCTCTACCCCGCGCTGGTGCGTGAGCTAACATCCGGAGCGCTCGACGTCCTGCGCACGGCCCTGGGCTCCAGGGCGAAGGCGTACCTCTACAAGTGCGCCGTGCCGCTCGTCGCGGCGCAGCCCGGCGTCATTGCCGCGACGCTCTTCTCGGCGCAACGTGGCACACCGGCGCTCGCCGCGCTCACCGTTTTTGAGTCGTATGTGCTCGTCTCCACGGCTCTCGCAACGCTGATTTTCCAATCTATCCGCTCACCGGCACAGGTGCGGACCAGCCACGTGGTGCTCTGCCTATTGCTGGCAGCGGCATATGCGCTTGCAGCGCTGATCCTGGTTATATAATGCAAGGGCCCGGCATGGCTGCCGGGCCTTTTTTTGTGCGCGTATCAGAACAGTTCGTCGCCGCTCTTGTTGTCGAGGCCGGGGTGCAAATCGAAGCGCACCGCGCCGACGCGGGCTTTGCCCTTGACGGCCTCCTGCACCATGTAGGTGCCACGGATGCCGAAGCCGCCGCAAAGCTCGATCGCCGTGCAGCCCGCGTCCGCCATCTCGACGGCGGCGGCGACGCCCTGCTCGTAGGTGGACACGCCGATGGCCGTCAGGCAGACGCTGGGCGTCTCGACCGTGGAGCGGTTTACCGCCGGGTCGGCCCCGCCGGCTATGAATATAAATGCCGCGTTGAGCACGCTGATTCCTCCTTACTTCTTGTTCGGTATGTGTATCGCCCGCTTGTCGGCGGCCAGGGCGGCTTCACGCAGCCCCTCCGCGACGGTCGGGTGGCAGTGTATCGTGTCAACCAGCTCGTCGAGCGTGGCCTCGAGGCGTATCGCCAGCGCGGCCTCCTCTATCAGGTCCGTCGCGCGGTCCGCGAGTATGTGCACGCCGAGAATCTCGCCGTACTTC
>CAYXVA010000305.1:0-2163 GCA_964467975.1 uncultured Oscillospiraceae bacterium
TGTTCGACGTGGTGCAGCCCGCGTTCAACTACAGCCTGCTCTGGCAGGAGGCGCGCTATGAGATTTTCCCGACGGCGAAGAAACACAACATGGGCATAATCTGCTCCGCGCCGCTCCAGCAGGGCTCGCTGGCCGTGCGGCATGACGACCTCATAGAAAACGGCGCGCCCTGGATAAGCAAACCCCGCCGCGAGCAGTTCAAGGCGCTCTACAGCTTCCTCGACGAGATAGGTATGAGCATCGTCGAGCTCGCGCTGCGCTTTGTGCTCTCCAACGACGACGTGGACTGCGTGCTGGTCGGTGCGAAGAACGTAAAGGAGATAACAGAGACTGTCTCTTACGCCGAAAAGGGCGCGTTGAGCGAGGACATCCTCAAACGCATAGAGGAGATATACATGATGGTGCCGTTCCGGCCTACGCTCGAGCCCATCCTGCTGCCCTGGGGCGATACGAGCCCCGACATAGGCTGGATAGTATGACGGACATGAAAGCCAGGCGGCAGGCCGGGCTGCCGTACATCTGCGATGCCGCCATGCTCGCCGAGCAGAGCGAATGCCGCAGGAAACTTGCGGAGTTCAACGACTGCCCGTTTGACGAGAAAGAGCGTATGGAGGGACTGCTCAGGGCGGTTTTCGGCCGTCTCGGCTCGAATCCGTGGGTGAACTCGCCGTTTCGCTGCGACTACGGCTACAACATCAGCATAGGTGACAACGTGCAGATAGCGCCCAACGTTACCATCAGCGCGGCGGGGCACCCGGTGCATCCGGAGACGCGCGCGACGCAGTACGAGTACGGCAAAAGCGTGAGCATCGGCAACGACGTGTGGCTCGGCGCGGGCGGCATAGTCAACCCGGGCGTGAGCATAGGCGACGGCGCCGTCATAGGCTCTGGCAGTGTGGTGACGCGCGACATACCGCCGATGGTGGTTGCCGCCGGCGCTCCCTGCCGTGTACTGCGGGTAATCACCGAGGAGGACAGATACCTCTTACACCGCGGCGAGCGCTTCGATATAGACCCGTTTGAATAAGTATTGCCCCGGCAAAAGCCGGGGCAATACTTATTTTTAGCGTTTTGGGGCTTTAAACACTGCTCTTCGAATATTTCCGGGGCGCTTTCTTTTTATCTGGCAAAAGAAAGCGCCCCGGGATTTTTAAGAAAGAGCTTAGAAAAACGCAATCCGTTTAATCATTTCACGCCCAATCTGCGTTATACTTAATGTCGGAGGTGACGGCGGTGCGGGAAACCGAGATATTTAAACGGCTCGACGGCGGCGACGAATCGGCGCTCGACGAGCTCGTGCGCGCATATTACCCGGAGAATCTGCGCTACTGCCGGCGGCACACCGAAGACGAACACAGCGCCGAGGACGCAGCGCAGGAGACGTTCTGCAAGGCCGTGCGCCACCTCGACGCCTACGCTCGCCGGGGCAAATTCCGCGCCTGGCTCTACAAAATAGCCGCCAACACCTGTGCCGACCACTGGCGCCGGGGAGAACGCGCCGAGCCTCTCGGCGAGGAAATTTACGTCGAGGCCGGCTTTGAGCGCGCCGAACTCGCGCAGGATTTGAACGCCGCCCTCGCCGCGCTTCCGGAGGCGCAGCGGGAGGTCGTGCTGCTCAGGTACATGCACGGGCTCAAACTGCGCGAGTGCGCCGAGGTGCTCGGCATACCGCTGCGCACGGCGCAGTCGCGCGAGCGTGCGGCGCTCAAGGTGCTGAAGAAACTGCTGTGAAAGGAGAAAGCCGTGAAATCTCGTGAGATAAAAGCCCTTTTGCGCGCCGTGCCGGCGTCCGATACTCCCGGTATGGACGAGACGCTCTCGCTCTGCCGCGCGGAGTACGGATCGCACACACGCCGCCGCCGGGCCGGGAAGCTGGCGCTTGTACGCGCCCAGCTCCGGTTTACCGCCCTGCCCGTTTGGGCGCTGCAGGGCGCGCTGCTCATATTCATCTGCCTCGTATTTGGCGCGGCGGCGCCGGGCAGGGACCTGATAGCCGCCTGCGCGAGCATATCCGCGGAGCTCTTGGCGCTCACGCTGCTGCCGTTTTGCAACCGTGCCGCGCGCTACGGTATGCGTGAGATAGAGGCCGCCGCGCGCTTCAACTCGGCGCACAGCATGCTCGCGCGGCTCGTCGCAGTGGGCATAGGCGACGCGGTGTGTATA
>CAYXVA010000306.1:0-2158 GCA_964467975.1 uncultured Oscillospiraceae bacterium
AAAAGCAAGTCAAAGCGGCTGGAGGATGCCATCGCCGCAAAAGAAAAAGAGCTTGCTAAAATCATGCGATATAAGCAAGCCCTTTATCAAGACTGGAAAGACGGGGAAATCACCCGCAACGACTACCGCCACATGAGCGAGGACTATGAACGGCAAGCCGAGGCCCTAAATAATGTCCTGCGGACGCTGACAGACGAGCAGGAACAACTGGAAAACGGCGTGGATGCAGAAAGTCCTTTCCTGGCAGCATTTCTCAAATATCAGAACATCGACAAACTGACACGGGAAATTCTGGCCGAGCTCATTGATTATATCAAAGTTTACGAGGGCGGCAATATTAGCGTGAAATTCAAATACGCTGACGAGTTCCGCCGCATGGCTGAATATATCGAGCTCAACGCCCCTATGGTTCAAGAGGCTGCGGGCTGATATATAGCCCTATTACCTAATCCGTTTGCTGGTTTTCCTAATATATATTGCCCATATACGCGTAGAGGTGAGAAATTTGGAGACCTGGCAAATCGTATTCTTTGTGCTGATTTTGGCGGATTTGGTCTGCGCGGCTGCGGCGCTCATATGGGGAATAGTGCGCGCGGTGCGCGGGCAGTCGGCCAGGGGGCCGTTCCGGCTGGTAGTGCTCTTCTTCGTGATATTCGCACTGCTGTTTTTTATTATGGGCAACATATCGTTCCTCCTGTCAGCGGCGGACTGAAGTATACGCAAAAAACGCTCCCTGACGCATCTGCGCCAGGGAGCGTTTAATTTATTTGCGCCGCTTACGCTCAGGCCGCGGAGACGGCGGCTTGCAGGACGGTGTTGGCTATGGGGCCGGCGTTCGTGAGTCCGCCGCCGGCGTTTTCTACGAGCACTACAAAGGCGTAGGGGTGGGCGGAGTCGTTCAAAAATCCGGTCATCCAGGCGTGGGAAGTGCCGTCGCCGACCTCGGCGGTGCCGGTTTTGGCGGAGACGTTCAGCCCGGGGAAAGTCCACTCGCCGCCATAGGCGGTCTGGACGTTGTAGTTCATCATCTCGGCGATGCGCGCGGCGGTGTCGGAAGTGAGCACCTGAGTCTCGCGGTCGAGGCTCCCGTGGCCGAGCAGCGTGGGCTCGTAGATGCTGCCGCCGTTGGCGATGGCGCAGACGTAGCGCACGAGCGCGTAGGGTACGACGAGGTCGTTGTACTGGCCTATGCCCGACCAGGCGAGGCCGATAGAGCCGGCCTCCGCCTCGTCGAAGCTGCCGGCGGGAATGGTGATGCCGTCGAGCTCGAGCTCCTGAGTGAGGCCGAGCTTCTCGGCGTACTCGGCGAGCGTGTCCGCGCCCAGCTCGAGCGCTATCTCGCCGAAGGCGCAGTTGCAGGAGTTGGCCAGCGCCTGTTCTATCGTCTGCGTGCCGTGCGAGCCCGTGCAGTTGAGCACGGTGCCGCCGACAACGCTGCTGCCCTCGCACCAGAATGTGCGCTCGAACAGGTCCGGTATGTTCTCAATCGCCGCCGCGAGCGTGACGAGTTTGAACACTGACCCGGGCACAAAGCTCGCGCTCAGGCACTTGTTTATGTACGTGCCGTCAGCAGGTTCGCTGCTCGGGTTCGACGGGTCGTCGGCCGGCGTGGAGACCATGCACAGTATCTCGCCGGTCTGGTAGTTTATGAGCATCACAGCGCCGTTGCGCCCGGCCAGGGCGTTGTATGCGACCGCGTTGAGGCTCGAGTCCACCGTCAGCTGCAGTGTTTTGCCGCTCGACGTGCCGTTGATAAAGCTGTAGCCCGAGAGCAGGTCGCGGAACTGCCGGAGCGCGCCGGTGCGGATGTTGCCCGTGCTGTCGCCTATGAGGTGGTAGCAGGCCAGGCGCGTCGTGTAGTCGGCGGCGTAGCTCACGCCGTCCTCAGTCGACGAGTAGAGCGTGACGCCGTTGCGGTCGAGTATGGTACCGCCCGGGGTGCCGCCGGAAAAGTAGCTGGCCCAGGCCCCGCCGTCGTCGGCGAGCTTTACAAGGTAGACGGCAAGGCCCGCCACGAGCAGCAGCGCTATGAGCAGACAGGACCAGGCGCGGTTTTTGACTTTTTTCATTTCACGCCCTCCTTTCCGGGGTTAGTCTGAGGCGTATCGTCCTCGTTTTCCTCGTCGTCGTAATCCTCATCCGGCGTCTTGGGGTCGCG
>CAYXVA010000307.1:0-2133 GCA_964467975.1 uncultured Oscillospiraceae bacterium
ATACATTATAACCACTATTTGGCGTTGTTAATCATTTTATAGGGGGTAAGGGAGCTGGCGAGAAAAGCAAAGTTGGCGTCAATCGCAGTGCTGGCGCTGGCACTGTGTCTGCTGCTGACGGCCTGTTCGCGGGAGGAAGATAAGCTTTTGGGGACGTGGAAGGCCGTGCCCGATGGAGCGGGCATCTTGACTTCCGGCGCCTCGCCGATGACTACAGATATGATTATCTTTGACAACGGGCTCATGCTCATGAGTGAAAACGGCGGTGAGGACTGGTACAGACTGAATTGGGGGGCTGAGGACGGAAAAATCGCGCTGCTTTATACGTTCCTGACCTATTCCGACGTATATGGCAATTGGTTTTATGACACGGGAGGCAACGTCCTGCTGGAGTATGAGCTGAAAGGTGACTCCCTTGTTATGGGCTACAATTTGGGCGCAGCCGGGGAAGTTCTTGAATATGAATTCACAAGACAATAACTCAACCGAGCCCCACACAGGGGCTCGTTTGTGCTTCGTTTGTGCCTGCGCCTTGATAAATGGGGCGACAGCATGGCGTTTGCCGGACGGCGCGCCATGACTTGTTCTCCTTTTTCGGCTCACAGCGCTTCGGGCTATCTTCGTCTGCCCATATTGCGGGAAATAAGGTGTGTTTTACCTCTCGCAGAGCCAATAGCTCGCGCTGTAGGGCGGCAGTTCGCTGCCTCCGCCGAAGTCGTGCGTTTCGCCGGTGAGCAGGTCCACCGCGCGGCCGCAGTCGGCGTTGAAGTGCGCGGTGTACGGCGCGCCGTCCGCGTTGAACGCGCATAGCACGCGCTCATCGCCGCAGCGGCGCTCGAATATGTACTGCCGGTTCGTGAGCAGCACCTCGCTGTAGTCGCCGTCTTTGAGCGCGCGGCTGCCGCCGCGGGCGCGTATCATGGCGGCGAGCGTGTCCGTGAGCGAGTTCCACTCGGGCTTTTCCAGCTCCGGGCGCAGCGCCCAGTCGCCGTCGCGCTTGTCGCCCGTAAGGCCACACTCGCTGCCGTAGTAGACGCAGGGGATGCCGGGTATGGCGAACATAAGGCCGTAGAGGATGAGTAAGTGCTCGGGATTTTTGAGTATGCTCGCCGCGCGCGTGACGTCGTGGTTGTCGGCAAAGCTGAAGAGCTTTTTGCCCCGGTAGAGGCACCACGGCTCGCTGCCGAACTGCCGACGCAGGCTGTGGCCAATCTCGAAGAGGTTCATGTCGTTGAGGCTCGAGTACAGGCCCTTGTAGCACTCGTAGTTTGTGCAGCTGTGGCACTTGCCGTCGCCCAGCCACTGATTGTAGTCGCCGTGCAGCGTCTCGCCCACGAGGAAGAAGTCCGGTGCGAGCGAGTTGCAGAACTGCCGCAGCCGCGTGAGAAAGCCCATGTCGAGGCAGTAGGCCACGTCGAGGCGCAGCCCGTCAATGCCGAACTCGTCGCGCCAGAAGCGCACCTTGTCGAGCAGATAGTCCGCAACGGCGGGGTTTTGCAGATTGAGCTTCACGAGCTCGTAGTGCCCCTCCCAGCCCTCGTACCAGAAGCCGTCGTTGTACGGCGAGTTGCCGTCGAAGCTGATGCGGAACCAGTCCTTGTAGGGCGAATCCCAGCGCTTTTCCTGCACGTCCCTGAACGCCCAGAAGCCGCGACCGACATGGTTGAACACGCCGTCGAGCACGACGCGGATGCCGCGCGCGTGAAAGGCCGCGACGAGCTCCTTCAAATCCTCGTTCGTTCCCAGGCGCTTATCGACGCGGCGGTAGTCGCGCGTGTCATAGCCGTGCGCGTCGCTCTCAAAGAGCGGGTTAAACAGCACCGCGCCGCAGCCGAGCTTTTCAATGTGCTCGACCCAGTCAAAGACCCGCCTGAGCCTGTGCGTCTCTACGCCGTCGTTCTCTCTCGGCGCCCCGCACAGCCCAAGTGGATATATCTGATAAAATACGCTCTCGTCGTACCACATATTCTATGCCTCCCGGAATTTGTGAGGACATTATACCACACCTGAGCATATGATGCAAAGCAACCGGAAGCATGCGCTTCCGGCTGCTGAAAGTTGTTCGCGTCACTCGGCGGTGAACATGTCCTTGTTCAGGCCGCAGACAGGGCAGACCCAATCATCGGGGACATC
>CAYXVA010000308.1:0-2116 GCA_964467975.1 uncultured Oscillospiraceae bacterium
CGGCAATGCTCGTTACACTGGTGCTCTGCTGCGTCAATATCTTCGGCGCGTACTACTATTCCTACGACGGGGAGTCCTTCCACGCCCTCGACGCCACGGAGATGCGCAGGATCGTCACGGCGTCCGCCGAGGGAGAGTGGACGCCCGAGCGCATAAGGGACGCCTTCGCGCAGATAACCGGAGAGGATACCGGCTATGACATCCCTCAAGACGTCGGAAACGGCAACTATGATATTGTCATTGGCACATCTGACAGTACCACCCCATCCGTTGAGGGCTATGCCCGCACCTTCCTGCACAGTATACCTCAGGTATTCGACGTGTACATGGACGAGATAACGCCCGAAATGGCCGCGCAGTATTACACGCAGCGTAAGGCGTACGTCGAGGAAGCCATGACGCTCAACTACGGCCCGGAAGCGGCTGAAGCCGCGCTGAAGCTCGACGAGAACACCACCGAGCCGTTCTACTACGAGTTCGGCTTCGGCACGGGCAGCGACATAGCGTCCACGCTCCCGGTCAGCCTCTTCTCCGTCGCCATTGTGTGCTCTATCATCTGCGCGCCTGTGTTCGCCTCCGACTACTCGACGGGCGCGGACGACATCCAGCGCTGCGCGCGCTACGGCTGTAAGCGGCTCGGCAGAGCAAAGCTGCTCGCGGCCATGACGCTGAGCACGGCGCTCTACATCGTCTGCGCCGCCGTGTTCGTGGCGCTGACGCTCGCGGTGTACGGCGACGACAAGACCTCGGCGCAGCTCGCGCTCGACGCGCTGGTGCTGATTGACATAGACATGAACGGCGTGCTCGTGCTCACGCTGATTGCGGGATTCCTGAGCGTGCTGGCCATGACGGCTTTCACCCTCTGGCTCTCCGCGCACATGAAAAGCTCCGTCGCCGTGCTGGCTATAGCCCTCGCCGTCGCCATGACGCCGACATTTCTGGTGATTCTCCTGCGCGAAGCCGCCGTCGGCGACTGGCTCCGGCTCCTGCTGCCCAGCGGCGGACTTGGCCTCGGCACGGGCATGTTTGTGGACATACAGATTGGCGAATTCCTCACTATCGGTTCCCTTGCTGTCTGGACGCCGTTCGTCATGCTCGCCGCGCCGGTGATTGAGACGCCGGTGTTCGCCCTGCTCGCTAAACGCGCGTATGTGCGGCACGAGTGCGCGTGAGGCCCTTGCGTTTTCGGCGCGAGTCTGGTATAATGTTGTTGTTGCGAGGGAGCCGAAAGGCTGAAAACGATTCACATCGGACCTCTCGACCTGTCGGTTAATGCCGGCACGGGAGCAATTCCGTGCCGGTTTGCGCTTTTTTGAGCCTCCGTACCCGGTACGGAGGCTCTTTTCGTGCCGGAACACATCAAAAAGGAGGAATACACATGAACTTTGACGCCGCGATTTTTGATTTGGACGGCACGCTGCTGGACACTTTGGGCGTGTGGGACGGCATACTCGCCGCACCGCTCGCGAGGCGCGGTCTGCCATGCCCGCGCGACTACGCCGAGCGCGTACACTCGCTCAGCTTCGCCGAGGCCGCAGAGTACACCGTTGAGCGCTTCGGCCTCGACGAGCCGCCAGAGACGTTTTTGCGCGAGTGGGACGAACTCGCGCTCGGCGAGTACGCTGTGCGCGTGCGCATGCTGCCGGGGGCGGAGGAGTATCTGCGCGCGCTTTTAGAGCTGCGGGTGCGTCTCGCCGTCGCGACAAGCCTGCCCGAGCGGCTCTACCGGCCCTGCATGGAGCGGCTGGGGGTGTTGGGGCTGTTCTCAGCGCTCTGCTTGACGGACGAGACCGCGCGCGGCAAGTCCGAGCCCGACGTGTTTCTGCTCGCCGCCGGGCGCCTGGGCGTGCCGCCGGAGCGGTGCATAGTGTTCGACGACAGCGCATCAGCCGTCGCCGCCGCCCGCCGCGCGGGGATGCAGGCCGTGGAGATGGGCCCCGGCGTGTTCGAGGGCGCGCCGCTGCCGGGCGAACTCTGGGACCTATACGACGAAAACCGCGTCAAAACCTCGCGAACCATGCGCCGCGGCGACGCGGTCCCCGCCGGGCTCTATTACCTCTCCGCCAGCGGCTGGATAGTCGACTCACACCGCCGCATACTGCTGACTCAGCGCGCG
>CAYXVA010000309.1:0-2106 GCA_964467975.1 uncultured Oscillospiraceae bacterium
GTGCCGCAATCGGAATGATTTTATGCGGTATTGTCTTTACAAGTCGTTACGGGCAAAGAATAAGGGCCTTCAAACAGCGTTTACTTAAAATGCAGTGACAACTTCTGGTTTGCAGACATACTGCGATGACAACTTTGCTTAGAAGGTCAGATTGGAAAATGAGCAGATTACGTGGCATACCCGAAGTTGGACAAAACACTCGACACCCGCTCTGCCTCAAATCTCAACGCTCTCGCCCGCGTGGAGATACTGCACGCGCCCGCCCATCTTTTCGCGTAGGCGGTTGAAGCTGGGCACGCCGGTGCAGTGGCCGGTGTAGTAAACCGTGCCCGGGCTCTCCAGCAGCCGCTCGGCCGTGCCGTCGACCAGCGCCTCGTTCACGTCGCCGGTGCCGGGTATGGCGAGGTGCATGCCGCCTATGACCGCCGCGGGCGGGGTGGGGTCAATGTTGAAAAGTCTGTTTATTATGTTAACTATTCCGCGGTGGGCGCAGCCTGCGATAAGCACACGCTTGTCCCTCTCGGTGATAAGCATGTTCTGCTCGTGGGCAAACTCATCCGGAGTCTCGCCGTCCGCGCCCATGAGCACATCGTTGGCCGGGGAGTGCAGCTCATTGCCCGTCACGCCGGAAAACAGCAGGATTCCGGGGCAAATCTCGCATTTTTCGTCCGTCTCGACTATCCTGGGATTCGACTCGAGCGAGGCGTCTATGCCGATGTACTGCTTGCCCTCGCCGGGCTTGTTGGAATAGCGCGGGCCGAAGGCTCCTTTTCTTATGTAAACTTTAGCGCTGCCGTTTGCCTCGAGGAAGGCGCGGATTCCGCCGCCGTGGTCGTGGTGGCCGTGGCTAATGACGCAGAACTCGGCTTCGCCTATGTCTATCCCGAGCGCGCGGGCGTTGGAGAGGAAAGCGTCGGTCTCGCCGGTGTCGAAGAGGAACTTGTGCCCGGCGGCCTCGATCCAGAAGCTCAGGCCGTGCTCGCTCTTGAAGCCGTCGAGGGCGCAGTTGTCGATAAGGCAGGTTATCTTCATGGTGTCAGTCCTCCGCGCGGATTACCGCTTTGACAAACGGCGCGGGCTCGCCCTTCTCCGCGCCGATGGTGTACGCCGCGCGCAGCAGCTCGGCGGCGCTCTTGGCGCTCGCCTCGTCGCGGGCGTGGATGGTGGCAAGGCTCTCTCCCTCACTCACGGCGTCGCCGCGCTTTTTGTGCAGCACCACGCCGACGGCGAGGTCGATTTCGCTCTCGGCGGTCTCGCGTCCGCCACCCAGGTGCATGCTCACGAGGCCGACGCCCTCGGCGTCTATCTGCTGCACGTACCCGGCGTGCTGCGACGGCACCTCCAGCTTGACCGGCGCGTCGGGCAGAAGCGAGGTGTCATACACTGCGCGCGCGTCGCCGCCCTGGGCGCCGATGAACTCCGCGAACTTTTCAAGCGCGCTGCCGTCGGCGATGCCGCGCTCGAGCATTTCGCGCGCCTGGACGTCGTTTTCGGCCGCGCCCGCCTCGGTGAGAATGCAGCTGCCCAGCGTGAGGCAGAGCTCCTCCAAATCCCCGTGGTACTCACCTCGCAGCAGGCTGAGCGCCTCCTTGACCTCGAGCGCGTTGCCGACGGCGTTGCCCATCGGCTGGTCCATGTCCGTTATGCAGGCCACGGTCTTTTTCCCGGCAAGGCGGCCGACTTCCACCATCTCACGCGCGAGCGTGCGGGCGTCCGCCTCGGTTTTCATGAACGCGCCGGAGCCAACCTTGACGTCGAGAACTATGACGTCGGCGCCCGCGGCCAGCTTCTTCGACATGATGCTGCTCACGATAAGCGGGATGCTCTGCACCGTGCCCGTCACGTCGCGGAGGGCGTAGAGCTTCTTGTCCGCCGGGTCTAGGTCGACGGTCTGTCCGGCTATCGCGAAGCCCACGGACTGCACCTGAGCGAGGAACTGCTCGTCCGTCAGGGCGCTCGAAAAGCCGGGAAAGCTCTCGAGCTTGTCGAGCGTGCCGCCGGTGTGGCCCAGGCCGCGGCCGGACATCTTGGCCATATGTATACCCTGCGCCGCGACCATGGGCAGCAGCGCAAGCGAGGTCTTGTCGCCGACGCCGCCGGTGGAGT
>CAYXVA010000310.1:0-2106 GCA_964467975.1 uncultured Oscillospiraceae bacterium
CACTTCTCTGCAGAGCCCGTCAAACCATGTCCGCCGCCGCACCCGAAATCAGAGGCGGCGCCTTCACAAGCCTGAACAGCTCCCGGTACTATTCCGCAGTCATAGCCTTTGGGTGTGTTAAGTTGTTTGAATTATAATCTCGCCGATTTAAATTGTCAAGTAGCATCTTTTTCATCGCAGATATGACATTTTCTCATATCAAAACGCAAAATTCCGGCGAAATGTGAATAGAATGTGAATTTTGCGCAGCCGTCATTGCCTCATACGCTGCCCGAGTGCTAACATAAAAATTCAGGGCGAAAATGAGAAATGAGACATGTGCGGAGATGAACCAAGTGCAGGAACTCAACAAGAAAACCTATCTCTTTGAGAGCGCGCCGTTGACGCGCGCTGTCATGTCGCTTGCGATACCTACGGTCATAAGCTCGCTTGTGACCGTGCTCTATAACCTTGCCGACACGTATTTCGTCGGCATGCTCAACGACCCGATACAGAACGCCGCCGTCACGCTCACCGCGCCGGTCATGCTGGCGTTCAACGCGGTGAACAACCTGTTCGGCGTGGGCTCATCGAGCCTGATGAGCCGCTCGCTCGGCTGCAAGGACTACGACACTGTCGCCAAGAGCAGCGCGTTCGGCTTTTACTGCGCGCTCTTCTGCGGGCTGCTTTTCAGCCTGCTGTGCGCCGTGTTCCGCTCGCCGCTGCTGACGCTCATAGGTACGGACGAGAGCACGCGCGCGGCGACGGACGCGTACATGTTCTGGACCGTACTCATGGGCGCGGCGCCGACGATACTCAACGTCGTCATGGCCTACCTCGTGCGCGCCGAGGGCAGCAGCCTGCACGCGAGCGTGGGCACGATGACCGGCTGCCTGTTGAACGTCGCGCTCGACCCGATATTCATCATGCCCTGGGGCTTCGGTATGGGCGCGGCCGGCGCGGGGCTTGCGACGTTCATCTCAAACTGTGTGGCCTGCGGCTATTACTTCGTGCTGCTGGCAGTCAAGCGCGGAAAGACCTATGTCTGCATAAACCCCAAAAAACTCAGCTTCGAGTGGCGCATAGTTAAGAGCGTATGCGGCGTCGGGGTGCCAGCGGCCATCCAGAACCTGCTGAACGTCACCGGCATGACGCTGCTCAACAACCTCATGAGTCCGTTTGGCGCCGACGCCATCGCGGCGATGGGTATCTGCCAGAAGCTCGCCCAGGTGCCGATGTACGCCTCGCTGGGCTTCTCGCAGGGCGTAATGCCGCTCGTGAGCTACAACTACTCGAGCGGGAACATCAAGCGCATGAAGGGCGGAGTGCGGCTCTCGCTCACTGTCTGCCTTGCGGTGATGACGCTTGTGACCGTCCTGTTCGTGTGCTTCCCCGAGTTCTTCGTCCGGCTCTTCATGCACGACGAGAGCGTCGTCGCGTACGGCCAGCGCCTGCTTGTGGGTTTCAGCCTTGCACAGCCCTTCATGTGCGTGGACTTCATGGCCGTCGGCGTGTTCCAGGCCGTGGGCCTGGGCCTCGGCAGCCTCATATTTGCAATAATGCGCAAGATAGTGCTCGAAATACCCGCCCTCGTAGTGCTGAATCACTTTTTCCCTCTGTATGGTCTCGCCTATGCCCAGCTTGTCGCTGAGGTCGTGCTGGCCGTCGCCGCGGCTGTGGTCCTGGTGTGGATGTTCCGCCGCCTGGAGTCGGGAAAGGGCCTGGGCAGGACGCGCAACAAGGCCTGAGAAGATAAGCCCCGCCGCGATGAGAAAAAATTTTCGCGGCGGGAGAATACCTATTGACAAACTCGCCGCAAGATGGTAAACTAACTAGGCTTTGGACGGCGCATGACAGAGTTCGCGGCCAGGCGTTTTGCGTCGTGATATGCGCCAGTAGCTCAGCAGGATAGAGCAACTGCCTTCTAAGCAGTAGGCCGGGGGTTCGAGTCCCTCCTGGCGTGCCATTGGCAGGCTCCATACAATGGTGGGTGTAGCTCAGTTGGTATGAGCACCGGATTGTGGTTCCGGGTGTCGTGGGTTCGAGCCCCATCTCCCACCCCATTTTGAGGGAGGCCGGCGGCAATGCCGGCCTCTGCTCGCAGTCGCGGTGGGATGTAGTGTAACG
>CAYXVA010000311.1:0-2090 GCA_964467975.1 uncultured Oscillospiraceae bacterium
GTTCTTTGTGTTTTTGTCGCGGGGGCGCTTGACACGCGCCCGGTCAGCATATATAATAAATTTTTCTGAGGAGGGGTATGTATGTATGTGCTCGGCATAGGAGCGGCAAATGTGGACGTGCACGGCGTCTCAAAGGCCGCATTAGTCATGCGCGATTCCAATCCCGGCCATCTGCGCACGAGCGCCGGAGGCGTGACGCGCAACGTCATGGAAAACCTCGCCCGACTTGGCGTGGACGCGCGCATGGTCTCCGCCCTCGGCGGCGACCTTTTCGGCGAATACGTGCGCCGCGAGAGCGAGAAGGCGGGACTGGACATGTCCAATTGCATTACGCTCAGCGACGCCGGCTCAAGCTGCTACGTCTCCATACTCGACGAGCGCGCCGACATGCTCGTCGCCATGAGCGACATGAGCGTGCTCGAGCACGTGACTCCTTCGGAAATAGACAAGCGCCGCGAGCTTATCCGGGGCGCGGCGGCGGTCGTCTGCGACCCCTGTCTCCCTGCCGAGACGCTTGAGCGCATCCTCGACAACGCGGGGAGCGTCCCCGTCTTTCTCGACCCGGTAAGCACCGCTTACGCGCACCGCGTGGTGCCCCTGGCCGGGCGTTTTTACGGCCTCAAGCCCAACCGCATGGAGCTGGCCATTCTCGCCGGGATGGACACCGATTCCGACAGCTCCATAGAGGCTGCCGCCGGCGTGCTGCTCTCCCGCGGCGCCAAGTGCGTCGCCGTCTCCCTCGGCGAGCGCGGCTGCTACTACGCCGACGCGCGCGGCAACCGCTTCTACCGTGCGCTGCGCCCCGTGAGCGAGATGCGCAACGCCACCGGCGCGGGCGACGCCTTCCTGGCCGGGCTGGTCTATGGCCTTGCGCACAAAATGGACGCGCGCGGCGCCGTGGACTGCGCGCTCGCCGCCGGGCTGCTCGCCGTGGAGAGCGACGACACCATAAACCCGGAAATGAGCGAGGAAAACCTGCTCCGCGCCATCACGGCGTATCAGCCCTGAGCGAACCGCAAACGCAGATTTTTACACTACATATTCTTATAAGGAGTGCATTTCAATGAATCTCGAAAAGTATCTGGACATCCAGCCCGAGATCAAGGCCGCCCTCGACGCGGGCAAGCCCGTCGTCGCCCTCGAGAGCACGATACTCAGCCACGGCATGCCCTACCCTGAGAACCTCGACTTTGCCGCCAAGGTGGAGCAGATAGTCCGCGACAACGGCGCCGTCCCCGCCACGATGGCAATAATCGGCGGCAAGCTCAAGGTGGGTCTCGGTGAGGCCGACCTCAAGGTCATGTGCGAGGCGCACGACGTGGGCAAGGTCTCCCGCCGCGACGTCCCCGTCTACATCGCCAACGGCCACACCGGCGCTACCACCGTCGCAACCACGATGCTCATGGCCGAGATGGTCGGCATCCGCGTCTTTGCCACCGGCGGCATCGGCGGCGTGCACCGCGGCGGCGAGATCACGATGGACATCAGCGCCGACCTGCAAGAGCTCGCGCACACCTCCGTCGCCGTCGTCTGCGCCGGCGCGAAGCAGATCCTCGACATCGGCCGCACCCTCGAGTACCTCGAGACCATGGGCGTGCCCGTCCTCGGCATGGGCACCGACGAGTTCCCGGCCTTCTACTGCCGCAAGAGCGGCCACAAGCTCGACTACGCCCTCTCCGGCCCCGAAGAGGCCGCGGCTATCCTCAACGCCAAGTGGGACATGGGCCTCAAGGGCGGCGTGCTTATCGCCAACCCGATACCCGAGGAGTACGGACTCGACTTCGACAAGATGGAGGGCATGATACAGACCGCGCTCAAGGCCGCCGACGAAGCCGGCGTCCACGGCAAGGACATTACTCCCTTCCTGCTCGCCAAAGTCAAGGATCTCACCGGCGGCGAGAGCCTCGCGAGCAACATCCAGCTCGCTCTCAACAACGCCAAGTGCGCCGCGCAGATTGCCGTCGCGATGTGAAACGAAAAGACGCGCCTGTAGGCGCGTCTTTTCGTTTCACATCGCGACGTATGCAGCCGCCAGAAGGCTTTCCGGGGGCGCGTTCTTTTGTCTTGAAAAAAGAAAGCGTCCCCGGACC
>CAYXVA010000312.1:0-2078 GCA_964467975.1 uncultured Oscillospiraceae bacterium
GGATGACGCTTTTGATTTCCTCCGGCGGGATATACGCGCTCTCCGCGTCCATCTCAATCACCGTCGCGGCGCCCGCGCGGGTGCCCAGCGGCGTAACATCGATGAAGGTCTTGTGCAGCACGCGGTTGATGAAGATGTTGCCGAGCGCCGAGCGGCCCATGCCGGTGAAGTCGGCCTTTTCCGCGTCGAAGGCGTCGGCCATGCCGAAAGCCTGGAGCGTAGGGCCCAGCTCCGTGGCAAATTCGCTGCTGAAGCTGGGCGTCACCGTCTCGACCCGCTCTCTCCCGGCCTCTGCAAGCGCGTTGCAGAGCGCGTCGCCGGTGAGCGAGGCGACAAGGTTGTCAAGGCTTGTTTCTTCGTCCGGCAGCAGCGCGGCGAAGGCGTAGCGCCCGCCCTTGTACGGCTTCATAAATCCGCTGAACCCTTCGCCCTCGAGGTATAAGCTCTCATCACTGTACATCATCTGTGCGGTCTTGTCTCCGTCAACGGTGTGGAAGGCGCCGTCGCCAAACTGGTAGGCAAGATACTCATTTTCCCAGCCGGCCTCGAAGGCGAGAGCGTTTATCAGATACATGATGGCCTCCTGCGGTATCTCGTCGAGGACGTCCTCTATCATCCCGTCCGTGTGTTCGCTGACCCAGGCATTTATCTCGCGGAGGGTTGCGCTGTCAAATTCGCGCGCGAACACCTCCGCACCGGCAAAGGACGCACATTCGGCGAGAAAATCACCGTCCGGCTCAAATCTGCCGTCGTCGCGCAGCCAGATGGAGTTGGCGATTTTCGCCTCGGTGCCCTCGATGCTGGACATGTACGCCGCGAGGGCGGCGCGCATGGTCCCGGCGTCCGCGCCGAAGAGCGCCTCCATCTGCTCTAGCGTTTCTCCCTGCGCGCCCGCCTCGGCCATCGCGAGCGCGGCAAGCACGCTGACGGGTGAAATGAGCGTGTCCCCGCCGCTGTAGACTTGGCTGAAAAGCCGCGATGTGAAGTACGCGACGGGCTCTGCCGCACTCGAAGCGTCGCCGGTATCGGCAGGCGTCACACCGTCGAGAAGTCCCGAGTCCACCGTGCCGCACCCAGCGAGTGAAATCAGCAGCGCAAGTGAGAGTATAAGGGCCGCTTTCCTCATTTTTTGTTCCCCCCCTTATTATTTAAATGTTGGATGGAACGTGTTAATAAAAAGTTCCACATTTGTTCAAAATCTGTCCGTGGAACGTCGCGATACTGTAAGCTAAAATGTTATATCCGGCAATCAAAAGAAAGGGTGATTTGCGCATGGTTACGCAGCCTTCACAGGATAACCGCAAGCCAAAGAGAAACATAGCCTATTACTACGTTATCGCTCTTGTCATACTGATACTGCTCAACGCGCTGCTTTTCCCGTCAATGATGCAGCGCCAGGTTACGGAAGTTGGCTACAACGTATTTCTGGAAATGATCGAAAACGGCCAGGTGCAGCAGATAGCGTATGAGGAAGAGGAGTCGCAAATTGTTTTCATCGCTACGGACGAAAGCGGCAACGAGCAGATTTACAAGACCGGCATTTTCCCCGACCAGAACCTCGTCGACCGCATTGAGAATGCGCCGAACGATATAACCTACGCCAACGAGATACCCACGCAGAACTCCCCGCTGCTGAGCTTCTTCCTGACTTGGATACTGCCCCTCGTCGTGATATACGGCGGCAGCGTGCTGCTCTATCGCTGGATGATGAAGAAGATGGGCGGCGCGATGGGCAACATGCCCTCCATGAGCTTCGGCAAGAGCGGCGCGAAGCTCTACGCCCAGACTGAGACGGGCGTCACCTTCGCCGACGTCGCCGGACAGGACGAGGCCAAGGAGGCGCTCAAGGAGATAGTCGACTTCCTGCACAACCCGCAGAAGTACGCGGAGATAGGCGCAAAGCTGCCCAAGGGCGCGCTGCTCGTCGGCCCCCCGGGCACCGGCAAGACGCTGCTGGCGCGCGCCGTCGCGGGCGAGGCGCATGTGCCGTTCTTCTCGATATCCGGCAGCGAGTTTGTCGAGATGTTCGTCGGCATGGGCGCGGCGAAGGTCCGCGACCTCTTCAAGCAGGCGAGTGA
>CAYXVA010000313.1:0-2054 GCA_964467975.1 uncultured Oscillospiraceae bacterium
TTCGCGCCGTGAGCTCCTACATACTCTTTGTCACCGATGACGCGCCGAGAGGCAGGGCCGAGCGGCTTCATCTAATGCAGGACGGCGAGTTCGTCCTTGCGGGCAGCACAATCAGCCTCAGCTACGCCGCCACGGACGCAGCGCTGCACACAGTCAGCACTCCGGACGGCGTCACCGCAAGCGCACAGCGCGGCTCGGTCAGCGGCACGGCGTACACGGCGGGTACAAGCGCCGGCACGGACACCATAACGCTGCGCGCCTCCGGCGTGAGCGGCACCGGCACGCTGCACGTGATAGACACCGTGGACAGCCTCGCTGTCACCGACGCCGAGAGCGGCGAGACGCTCACGCGCCTCGTCGTGGAAAACGGCGAGAGCGTAACGCTCTCCGTCGCGGCGAAATACCTGGGCCGAGAGGTGCTCATGGACGCCGAATCGGTCAAGTACACGCTCGAGGGCAATATTGGCTCTATAACCTCCGACGGCGTGTTCACCGCCTCGGGCGAGGGCTCGGCCGAGGGCAAGATAGTTGTCGAGTGCGGCGGCAAGACGGTCGAAATAGGCGTCCAGATGGCCTTTGAGTTTTCCGACATGCGCGGCCACTGGGCGGCCGAGAACGTCAAGCGCCTATATGAAGCGGGCATCGTGACCGGCATCTCCGACACGGAGTTCGGCCCCTCGCTGAGCATGCGCCGCGGCGACTTCGTGCTGATGCTCTATCGCGCGGCAGGACAGCCCGCAGTGAGCGCAGCCTCCGGCTTCAATGACGTCGCGTCCGGCGCATACTATGCCGATGCGGTGGCCTGGGCCGTGGCAAACGGCATAACCGACGGCAAGGCCGAGGGCGTATTTGCGCCGAACGACACGCTCACGCGCCAGGAGGGCTTCACCTTCCTCTACCGCGCGCTGCGCGCCCTGGGCGTGAGCTACACCGAAGGCGACACGGCGCTGCTGAATAACTTCGCCGACGGCGCCGCGGTCGCCGACTGGGCCCGTGCGGCCACGGCGACGCTCATAGCCAACGGCGTTGTAGAGGGCAGCGACACCGGCCTCAACCCCTCCGGCAGCCTGACCCGCGCCGAGATGGCGAAGATGCTCGACACAGCGATTTGACTACGGATGCATAGAAATACGTAAGGCAGGGACTCGCGTCCCTGCCTTTTTGATTCCGGTATTGAGTTGAAAAGGACGAGCGGGAGGGAGCGTGCCTTCGCGCCCTCATAGCTTAAATCATAAGCGCGGCCTCAAGCTCCGGTACGTCGGAGACGAGCACGCTCGCACCGCTGTCGCGAAGCTGTTCCGGCGTGCGGAAGCCCCAGGTTACGGAAATGCAGTCCACGCCGGCGGCCCGGGCGGTCTGGATGTCCACCTCGCTGTCGCCTATGTACACCGTGTGCTCCGGCGCGGCGCCGAGCTGGCGCATGACCTCGAGCAGCGTGTCGGGAGCGGGCTTGCGGCGTATGCCTTTGCGGTCGCCGGCAGTGGTGGCGACGAGGCCGTTAAACCAGCGCTTACCGAGCTCCCGCGCGGCGCTGTCGGGCTTGTTCGAGACAATGGAGCAGCGCACCCCGCGCTCCTTTAGGCGCTCCAGCAGCTCCAGTATTCCAGGGTAGGGGGCGGTCTTGACCGACGAGTGCGCGCGGTAAAACTCCAGGTAGTCGTCAAAAACCGCCTGGTAATTGGGGTCGCCGCGCCCGCCCGGGACGCTCTCGGCAATCAGATGCCCGGAGCCGTAGCCGAGGCGCATGCGTATCTGCTCGCGGCCGGCAAGCGGGTAGCCGAAGTCGGCCAGGGCGTGGTTGACGCCGTCGGTGAGGTCGTCGAGCGTGTCGAGCAGCGTGCCGTCCAAATCGAAAATAACAGTGTCGTATCTCATGCTGAGAGCATACTCTATTTTTCGAAGAATGTCAATGTCCTTATTGACAAGCCGAAAAAATTGTGCTATCATATACAGGCTTGACAGGCGGAAGTACCCAAGAGGCCGAAGGGGCTCCCCTGCTAAGGGAGTAGCCGGTCAGAAGCCGGGCGAGGGTTCAAATCCCTCCTTCCGCGCCA
>CAYXVA010000314.1:0-2030 GCA_964467975.1 uncultured Oscillospiraceae bacterium
GAACAGGGCGCAAGCCTGGAAATGCTCGTCTCGAGCCTTTGAAAAAAACAACCCGCCAAGAGCGGTCACAACTCCACATTAAGCAATAAGGCAGCGGCTTGTCCGCTGCCTTATTGCTTATTTTCATTATAATTATTCCCTATTCCAGGGAGGCTTTCTTTGGCCAAGACCGAAGAAAGCCCCCCTAAACGCCTCCCCGGCAGCTGGAGCGCCGGGGATATGGCGGCTGCAAGCCGGGAGACGCAGTTCGCCGATTACTCTGTGAAAATGCGCTCCGGGTCCAGGGGCGTCGTCTATGAGCAGTATCCGTCTGTAAATCTCCATTACTATCTCGCTCAGTTCGTGGTAGTTGAGGTTGCAGGAGTTCTTCTGCATATACAGCCTCAGCGCGTTGTCGAAGGCGAGCGCCACCAAGGTTTCAAAGTGCTCCAGCGTTGAGGGCTCAGCCGTCTTTTAATAATATATTATATGTGGATTACAAAAGCGTCATTGTTGGTGTTTGCCTAACAATGACGCTTTTTGCTTGTTTTATGCGCTTTTTTACCGGCCGAGGGCGTTTTGGCCGGAATCGGGGGTAGTCAAGGGCTTGGAGAATTTGTAGTGGAAGCAGTGCAGGCCCTCGCGCTTATAGAAGCGGTGGGCGTCTGTGCGCAGTCGGTTGCAGGCGAGCTCTATCTGCACGCAGTGCTGCTCGAGCGCGATGCGGCACGCTTGGGCGAGCAGGGCCGCGCCTACGCCGCGGCTGCGGTATTCCGGCGCGACGGCGAGCTCCATGACCTCGGCTATGCGCGATGCGTGATGGAGCTGGTATTCAAAACGCAGATTCAGCACGCCCGTGGTCTCGCCGCCGAGCACTGCGAGGATGCAGCGGTAGTTCCCGTCCGCGAGCTGGAGCGCAAATATGCTCTCAAACTCCGCGCGCGGGAGGCGCTGCGCCTCCATGTCGCAGATGAGCTCATATACACTGTCGGCGTCGGAGAGTCCGGCGTCTCGAAAAGTCAGCCCGTTCATTTCTTTCTCAGCTTCCGTTTCTTGCCGTCAGGGCCTACTACGTACGTGTTCTCAAGCACGTCGAGCGTGCCGCGCCGCCACTCGGCGAGGTACTCCTCACGCAGCGCCTTGCGCTCGGCCTTCTCGTCCTCGGTGAGCTCGCGCTCGCGGGAGATGGCCGTGAGCTCCGAGATTCTGTCCATTTTCGCCTTTTCCATCGCGCTGCCTCAGTTCTTGAGCGAGTGTATCGGCGCGGGGATGCGCCCGCCGCGGTGTATGAACCCGGCGCTCGACTCGGTGTGGACCGGCATGACCGGCGCGCTGCCCAGCAGGCCGCCGAACTCCACCGTGTCCCCCACGTCCAGGCCGGGGGCGGGGATGATGCGCACGGCGGTGGTCTTTTGGTTTATCATGCCTATCGCCGCCTCGTCGGCGATTATCGCGCTGACGGTCTCGGCGCTCGTCGAGCCGGGCACGGCTATCATGTCGAGGCCTACGGAGCAGACGCAGGTCATGGCCTCGAGCTTGTCTATCGTGAGCGCGCCGGACTGCGCGGCGGCTATCATGCCCTCGTCCTCGCTCACGGGTATGAACGCGCCGGAGAGGCCGCCGACACTGGAGCTCGCCATGACGCCGCCCTTCTTGACCGCGTCGTTCAAGAGCGCGAGCGCGGCCGTCGTGCCGTGCGTGCCGCAGACCTCGAGGCCCATCTCTTCAAGTATGCGCGCGACCGAGTCGCCCACAGCGGGAGTCGGCGCGAGTGAGAGATCGACGATGCCGAAGGGCACGCCGAGCCGCCTCGACGCCTCCTGGGCCACAAGCTGGCCCATGCGCGTGACGCGGAAGGCGGTCTTTTTTATCGTCTCGGCCACAACGCCGAAGTCGGCCCCGCGCACGGCCTTGAGCGCGTTGTGCACCACGCCCGGGCCGGAGACGCCGACGTTTATCACGCGGTCGGGCTCGCTCACGCCGTGGAACGCGCCGGCCATAAAGGGGTTATCCTCCACCGCGTTGCAGAACACGACCAGCTTGGCGCAGCC
>CAYXVA010000315.1:0-2005 GCA_964467975.1 uncultured Oscillospiraceae bacterium
CGACATAGCCATAGCCATGGGCGGCTTCATGGGCCTCAAGGTGCCCGAGAACTTCAAAAAGCCCCTCCGCGCCGTCTCCTTCACCCAGTTCTGGCGCAACTGGCACGTCTCGCTCACCGACTGGATACGCGAGCACATCTTCGTCGTGCTCAACGGCAAGCGCCTGACCAAGTACGAGGGCGCGATGATAGGCTTCGGCACGATGCTTGTAATGGGCCTCTGGCACGGGTTCTCGCTCCACTTCATAGTCGAGGGCCTCTTCAACGGTGTAATACTCGCCGTCGAGAACCTCTGCGGGATAACAACCGTGCCGCGCAAGGCGAAAAAGCCGTATCTCTACTTCCGCCGCTGCGTGGTCGTGCTGCTGTTTTCGATAACGACCATCTTCTACACGCTCGACGCCGGGCAGCTTACGAACGTGCTGCGCGGCTTTGTGACGCTGTGAGGGGGTGCGGGGCATGAAATTTGTGAAATTCATGAAAAAGGGCGGCCTCGTCGCCTTCGTCCTCGTGCTCGCCATAGCGCTCGACCTGGCGCTGGCGGCCTCGGGCTGGATACAGTCGAGCGGCTACTTCTGGCTCGACGACTTCGAGCTCACGCGCCGCGACCATCCGGAGGAGGTCTGGGATAAGGTCATCTACGGCTCGAGCGAGCTCACGAGCGGCTACCGCGAGGACATCAGCGAGAGCGGCTACGTCAACATGGGCATGGACTACGCCACCATGACCGACCTCGTCGAGATTCTCGAGGGTGGCTATATAACCGTCGGCAGCGAGCTCGTGCTGGCGCTCAACTGGGGCGCGCTGTGCGACATCATGGACACAAACCCCACCTACGAGTGGCACCGCGCGTGGTATGAGCCGTATTTCTACTTCCAGCGCGACCGGATAGCCGGGCTGATAAACGACACGCTCAAGGCCGCGATAGGCGCGGGAGAGCGGCGCACGAGGGCGTACCTCACGCAGACAAAGGCGTATTACTACGGGCAGATGAGCCTCTCCGAGCTCGAAGAGCGGGTTGTGAAGCTCCACGAGCTCTACCTCGCCGGGGGCCTAGCGGACTTTCAGGAGAACCTCGCCGCGATGGACGAGGTGTTCGCCTTCTGCGAAAATAACGGCATCCGCGTGCGCGCTCTCTGGCTGCCCGAGAACCCCGCCGTGGACCTTGATCCCGTCGACGTTGAGGTGCGCGAGGCCGCGCGTGAGGTGTGCGAGGCGGCGGGAGTCGAGTTTTACGACATGACGGACGCCCTCGCGGCGGAATGCTTCTATGACACGGGCCACATGGAGTACACTTACGGCGCCGTGGTCTTTACGGAGGTGCTTGACAAATGGCTGCTCTCGTGAAAAAACTCAAATCCTGGCTTGAGAACACGCCTTTGGGCCAGGCGGTGCAGGTAATAGCTTACGCCGTGATGCTGCTGCTGGTGCTGGCCTACTTCACCGGCCACGGGGCCTTCATATACGAGGCGTTTTGAAGCGTCACGCCCGAAAGCGGCGGCTTTCGGGCGTGCTTTTTTAAATTGCGCGGAGAGGATGATGCGAGTTATGAAAATGACGGTTTACGGCATGCGTCGGGACGAGGGGGAGCTCTTTGATGAGTTCGCGGCCGAGCGCGGAGTGGAGCTGAATAACGCGAAGTGCATGCTGGACGCGGACACGGCGCGGCTCGCCGCGGGCTCGGACGCCGTGTGCATCGTCGCCGCCTGCCGCGTGACGGACGAGGTGGCGCGGGCCCTGGCCGGAGCGGGCGTCAAGTACGTACTCACGCGCACGGCGGGCTACGACCACATAGACGCCGAAGCCGTAAAGCGCTGCGGCCTGCGCTGTGCCAACGTGCCCGTGTACAGCCGCGGCGCGGTGGCGGAGCACGCGCTCATGCTGACCCTGACGCTGATACGCGGTTTCAAGGACACGCTGCTCAGGGAGGAGAAGCGCGACTTCAGCCTGCCTAGAGTGCGCGCGAAGGAGCTCGGCGACATGACCGCCGGGATTTTCGGCACGGG
>CAYXVA010000316.1:0-1996 GCA_964467975.1 uncultured Oscillospiraceae bacterium
CAGAGGAAGGAGACGTTCATGCCGTGGATAAGCGCGGCGTCCCCGTAGGTGGCGGCGGAGCCCGCGACAAAGATTTTCTTTATGCCAATCTTGTCGTAGAGCTTGCCTGCAAACGGGCTGACCAGCGCCGTCGCCAGCGAGCCGGGCAGCGTCACCAGGCCGGACACGACCGCGGAGTAGCCCATGACGTTCTGCACGTACAGAGGCATCATGACCGACGAGCCCATCATCACCAGGTAGAGCACCATGCTGGATATGACGCTCACGGCGTAGTCGCGGCTCTTGAGGATTTTGACGTCCAAAAACGGCTTGTCAATAGAGCACTGGCGCACGACGAAGAGCGCACAGACTATTACGCCAACGAGCAGCGGGAGTCCCGCCTGCACGTTTATGAGGCCGTAATCGCTGACATTGCCGATGCCGAGGGTTATGCCTCCGAAGGCGAAAATGCTCTCGATAAAGGAGCTCACGTCGAACTTCTTGTCCTGCAGCTCCAGCACGTCGGCAAAAGACGTGATGGAGACAACCAGCGACGCCATCATGAAAACCAGCACCAGATAGAATATGGACTTCCAGCCGAAGGCGTCGATCATCAGTCCGGCAATTGTCGGCGCGATGATTGGCGCGGCGGTTGTAGCCAGGCCGTATGTGCCCATCATAGCGCCCTTTTTCTCGTTCGGATAGATGGTGAGGATGATAACCTGCGCCGCACTCAGCAGCACTCCGTTGCCACAAGCCTGCAGCACTCGTCCGACCATCATCACCGCGAAGCTCCCGGTCGCAACGCTGAGCAGCAGCCCGGCGATGAACACGACTATGCCCGTGACGTACAGCTTCTTTGTGGGGAAGCGCGTTATCAGAAAGGCCGTCAGCGGCATTACCACGCCCATCGCAAGCGAGTAGCCGCTCGTGACCCACTGGCCGGTCAGCGTGCTGACGCCAAAATAGGCCACGATGTTGGGCAGTGCCGTGGTCATGGCCGTCGAGAGCGTCGAGGTCGCTATGCCCGACACGACGAGGTTGATAAAAATCAGGTTGATCTTCCTCGGGGTGAGTTGTTTGACCGTTTCACTTTCCATGTTATCCCTCCACTATTCCGGCGCAAAGCCGTTGCGTATTGTTTATAAATTTTAATCTACGCCGCCCGTGTTTTCGAATTGATGAGGAAATGTTAAAGAAATATTAAAAAGCGAAAGCCGCCCATCGGGCGGCTCTCCTCTTCAAGTCAGGTCCTGGGCGCTCATTTTGTCGCGCTCGCGCCGCTCTTTCAGGCGGCGCCGGGCGGCACAGTAGATGGCAATGAGCACTATAGTGGGTATGTTGGCCAGCAGCCACACGAGCAGCATCTGGGCTATGAGAGTCGCCGTGTCCCCGCCCAGATTTGCCATGTTCAGCGGGTAGAGCAGCGAAAACACAAACGCCGTTCCCGGCAGCGCAAGCCCCGGCCAGCGCGACGGCTTGCGCGCGAGGTCCATCTCAAGCAGCACCGCGCCCACCATGAGCGCTATGACAAGCAGTGTCCTAAGCATTGTTTTTCCCTCCGGAGAGTTTTTTGTATTCGTTTATGAGCGTCTTGGCCGCGTCGACGTCTATGCGGTCGTCGACGGCGAGGCGCTTTATGAGCGCGATGTACGGCTCCTGCTCGGCCTCCTCGCCGAGCTTTATCTTCTGAATAAGCCTGTCCAGACGCAGCCGCATGGTGGGGTACGACACCCCGTACTGCCGCGCAACCTCCTTGATCGAGCCCGAGGCGAGCACAAAGCGCTTTATAAACGCGAGATCCTCGTCATCCAGCCCTGCCATCCATCCCGGCCTTGTCTCCAGCTCCATGGCGCGACCTCCTTTAACAAAATTAAGTATATGCTTTAATTTTGTTAATGTCAATATGTATTTCTAAATTTATAAAATTTATTCACCGATAATATTCCGGGACGCTTTCTTTTGGCAAGACAAAAGAAAGCGCCCCGGAAATACTTCGTGCAGCGAGTGGGAAATC
>CAYXVA010000317.1:0-1993 GCA_964467975.1 uncultured Oscillospiraceae bacterium
TTAGCTTAGCATATTCGTTTCACAGGCGATAGACGTCAATACGTTTGACGGTTACCCAGGAATGCTTAAATAGCGGTTAAAGCCATAGAATAAAAAATACCGGCCTGAGGAAAGCCCTCAGGCCGGTATTATTACTTCGCATATTCGACGGCTTTGGTCTCGCGCAGGACGTGGACCTTGATCTGGCCGGGGTAGGTGAGCTCGCTTTCGATCTTTTTGGCGATGTCGCGCGCGAGCAGGACCATCTGGTCCTCGCTGACCTCGTCGGGCTTGACCATGACGCGGATCTCGCGCCCGGCCTGGATGGCGTAGCAGCTCTCGATGCCCGGGAAGCTGCGCGTGACCTCTTCGAGCTTTTCGAGGCGCTTGACGTAGTTTTCGATGTTCTCGCGCCTCGCGCCCGGTCTCGCGGCCGATATGGCGTCCGCGGCCTGTACGAGGCAGGCTATCACGCTGTGGGCTTCCACATCGCCGTGGTGTGCCTCAATCGCGTGGATGACTTCGGGCGACTCCTTGTACTTGCGGGCGATTTCGACGCCGATGGTGACGTGGCTGCCCTCGACCTCGTGGTCGATGCTCTTGCCCAGGTCGTGCAGCAGGCCCGCGCGCTTGGCGGTCTGGACGTCGACGCCCAGTTCGGCGGCGAGCAGCCCGACGATGTGGGCGACCTCTATCGAGTGGTTGAGCACGTTCTGGCCGTAGCTGGTGCGGTATTTCATGCGGCCGAGCAGACGGATTATCTCCGGGTGGAGGCCGTGGATGTTCGTCTCGAACGCGGCGCGCTCGCCCTCAGCCTTTATCGTGGCGTTGACCTCGCGCTGCGCCTTGGCGACCATTTCCTCAATGCGCGCAGGGTGGATGCGGCCGTCCTGTATCAGCTTTTCGAGCGCTATGCGCGCAATTTCGCGCCGCACGGGGTCAAAGCTCGAGACGGTTATGGTTTCCGGCGTGTCGTCAATAATTAAATCGCAGCCGGTGAGCGTTTCGATGGAACGAATGTTGCGTCCCTCTCGTCCTATTATGCGGCCCTTCATCTCGTCGTTGGGGAGTGGTACGACGGAGACGGTGATCTCGCTGGCGTGGTCGGCGGCGCAGCGCTGGATGGCGGTGGCTATTATCTCGCGCGCCCGCTCGTCGGCCTCGTCCTTGTACTTGGCCTCGACCTCGCGCACCTTGGCGGCCATTTCGTGAGTTACTTCGCTCTCGATGTTGGAGATTAGGTGCTGCTTGGCCTCGTTTACGGTGTAGCCCGAGATTCGCTCGAGCATCTCGAGCTGGCTCTTCTTGACCTGCTTTATCTCCTCCTGCATGGCGTCGGCCTGGCTGAGCTTCTGGTTGAGGGATTCGGTCTTTTTCTCAAGCACGTCGGTCTTGCGGTCGAGGTTTTCCTCCTTCTGCTGCAAGCGGCGCTCCTGCTTCGAGAGCTCGTTGCGGCGCTCTTTGACCTCGCGTTCGTATTCGGTGCGGTTCTTGTGGATTTCCTCGCGCGCTTCGACAAGGGCTTCGCGCTTCTTGCTCTCGGCGGCCTTGATGGACTCGTTGATGATCCGCTTGGCCTCCTCCTCGGCGCTGGAAATCTCGCGCTCGGCGATTTTCTTGCGGTACATAATGCCAAGCAGGAACCCTATTACAAGCACCACGATCACTGCGACCACGATGCCCACTATTTTCCAAAACATGGTTTCAATAGATTCCTCCTTTTCTTCGTGCTAGAAAAATAAGAGGGCGCGCTTGCGTAAATGGGAAAATGCACAGAAACACCGCTGCGCTGCCCCCGAAAGTTTAATATCAAAGAGGTCTTCCCCATGACCTCTGAAATATTATCATGTCATTTTACACCACGCCAAAGCGTTATGTCAAGCTCGTCAGAGTGCGGCCGGACGCTATTTTGTTTGCCACGGCGCTTTGGCGGAGATTATAATGAGATTATAATATAATATAAAAATAAAACGGAGGAGGTGAGGGCGTGCACAAGCCGGGTTTCAAACTGTAC
>CAYXVA010000318.1:0-1988 GCA_964467975.1 uncultured Oscillospiraceae bacterium
CAGCCTTTACGCCGAACAGGGCGCCGAGCCGACGAGCGGGTATCAGACCGAGGAACTCGACGTTTTCACCGAGGTTGTCACGAAGAGCGGCTCTAAAGTATATACAGACTTCTATATAACCACCGCTGACACCTACGCCGCGATAACCGGCGAGGACGCGCCCGTATTGGGCGAGGGCGAGGCGCTCGCCTTGTTCAGCGTACCCGGTTCAAACGAGCAGCTCCGCGAGGGCTTCAGCTTTCAGGAGTACGACGACAACGGCGACCTGACCGGCAACCCGGGCCCGAGCTTTACCATAGTCGGCGAGTGCCAGAATATCGTCAACACCCTGATACGCAACCAGGCTCTCATCGAGACGGACGAGAACAACTACGTCCTAATGGTCGTGGACGGCACGGACACTCTCAACGAGATAGGCCGCGCCACTAAGACCGCCAACTACTACTGGGAGGGACGCTACAACTTCGCCACACTAAGCGACGACGAGCAGAACGCGCTCGACGAGGCGTTCTGGGGCAACGGGCTCTTTGACTTCTCCGACGCCGGCTGCGGTTACGTCGACTACTTCACGACCACGACGCGCGTCGATATGGAGCAGGATATCTTCGGCCTCTCGGGCGGCTTTCTCTTCCTCGGCGTGTTCCTGGGCCTCGTGTTCATGATGGCGGCAGTGCTGATAATCTACTACAAGCAGGTGTCCGAGGGCTATGAGGACCAGCGCCGCTTTGACATCATGCGCAAGGTCGGCCTGAGCCGCAAAGAGGCGCGCCGGAGCATACGCAGCCAGATACTGACCGTGTTCTTCCTGCCGCTCATAGTCGCGGCGGTGCACATAGCCTTTGACTTCCGGCTGGTCTTGCAGCTTCTGACGCTCTTCCAGCTCCACAACACCATGCTCACCGCGCTGTGCACGCTCGGCACCCTCGCCGTGTTCTGCGCGATATACGCCGCCGTGTATCTGCTCACTGCGAGAGCTTACTACAAGATTGTGGACGCCCGTCCACAGGAAGCGAGGAATTGAAATGAAACGCAGTGAAATTCTCCGAACCGTATTCCTCTACGTCATACCCGCAGGCGTTGCGCTGTTCATGCTCGCCTTCGCCGTCGTGATGCTCTTCGGACTCGGCATTTTTGAGACGCCTCGGCAGATTACGCAGATGCTCGCCGACCGCGCGCCGTTTATCGCCCAGGCGTTCATAAACCTCGCAATGCTCATAACCGTCTGCATCTGCGGCACGCTGCTCTACACGAAAAACGGCATAAAGACCCGCCGCGGGCTGCTGACAGCCGCGATAATCTCCGGCGTCTGCGCAGTCATGATGCACGCGATGGCCTACGGCGTCGTGATTGCCGTCCCCGCGCCGTATACGCTCTTCACCCCCGGCCATGTCACGCTGCGCATATTTGCCGGCATCGACGCCGTACCCTTCGCCGCGGGCGGCAGTATGTTCCTCGTCTACGCCGCCGGGGTCATAATTCACCTCTTCGCGCCGCAGGTGCTGCTGGCCCTCGCCGTCTGTGCGATTGCGCTCCGGCGGCATGTGAAGCACGGCGGAGATAACTGCCGCGGCCTTATCCCTCCCTCCCCGAGGGAGGCGAGCCGGAGGGAGTTTGACGCCGGACGCATGTGCCATGTTTAACTCCGCCGCCGGCAAGGCGATGATATAACAAACACCCAATAAAATAGGAGGTACCGGATGTGATTAAAATGGATTCTGTAAAACTGCTCACCATCATACTTATCGTCTCACTCATCATTCTGCTGGCCGGGCTGAGCGTCTGGGCCTTCCAGACAAACGGGGGGACGCTCGTCCCGATAGCGGCGGCCGCCGCCGCGTAAAACAAGCTACCTCACTCCCCATTTCCACACAAAGAAGCCGCCGGAGGCATTGCCAACGGCGGCTTCGAGTGCTTTTTAAATACGTTTAATCTTTATTTAAACGTATTCCGGGGGCGCTTTCTTTTATCTTGAAAAAAGAAAGCGTCCC
>CAYXVA010000319.1:0-1977 GCA_964467975.1 uncultured Oscillospiraceae bacterium
GGTTGTACGCTTTTGTGACGGCCTTTGCGGGCTGTGCGCTCAGGCGTTCTTGTGACCCTTGAGGGCCTTCATGCGCTGGCTGTGGTCGAGTATGCGCTTGCGTATGCGTAGGCTCTTGGGCGTGACCTCGAGGAGCTCGTCGTCGGCGAGGAACTCCATGCACTGCTCGAGGCTCATCTGCCTCGGCGGCGTGAGGCGCAGCGCCTCGTCGCTGCCTGCGGCGCGCATGTTGGTGAGCTGCTTGCGGCGGCAGACGTTCACGGGGATGTCCTCGTTCTTGGGCGACATGCCCACGACCATACCGGCGTAGACCGGCGTGCCCGGCCCAATGAAGAGCTGGCCGCGCTCCTGGGCGTTGAAGAGGCCGTAGGTGACGGCCTCGCCGGTCTCCCAGGCGACGAGGGAACCCGTACCGCGGCGCGAGACCTCGCCCTTGAAGGGCTCATAGCGCTCAAAGACGCTGGACATTATTCCCTCGCCCTTTGTGTCGGTCAAAAACTCGTTGCGGTAGCCGAAGAGGCCGCGCTCGGGGACGAAGAAGGTGGCCCTAGTGCGGCTGCCCACGGGGACCATCTCCACGAACTCGCCCTTGCGGGAGCCCAGCTTTTCTATGACGGCGCCGATGTACTCGCTCGGCACGTCGACGACGACGCGCTCAATGGGCTCGCACCTCTTGCCGTCCACCTCCTGGAACAGAACGCGCGGGGGGCTGACCTGGAACTCATAGCCCTCGCGGCGTATGGTCTCAATGAGTATGGAGAGGCTCATCTCGCCGCGCCCGGCGACGTTGAAGCTGTCGGTGGAGTTTTCCACGTCGGTGACGCGCAGGCTCACGTCCTTGAGCGTCTCGCGGTAGAGCCGCTCGCGCAGCTGGCGGCTGGTGACGAACTTGCCCTCGCGCCCGGCGAAGGGGCTGTCATTCACGGAGAAGGTCATCTCCATCGTGGGACGGCTTATCTTCACGAACTCGATGGGCTCCACGCACTCGGGCGAGCATATCGTGTCGCCTATCGTGATGTCGCCTATCCCGCTCATGGCGATGATGTTGCCGACGCCGGCCTCCTGGACGGGCACGCGCTGCAATCCCTCGAACTGATAGAGGTTGACGGCCTTGCTCTTGTGCGACTTCTCCGGCTCGTGGTAGTTGCACACGGCTATCTCGCCGCCCATCTTGATGCTGCCGCGCTCTATGCGGCCTATCGCAATGCGGCCGACGAACTCGTTGTAGTCGATGCTGCTCACGAGCATCTGGAAGAGGCCGTTCTCGTCGCCCTCGGGCGCGGGGATATAATTTATAATGGTATCGAAGAGCGGCTTGAGGTCCGCGCCGGGGACGTCGGGCGAGTAGCTCGCCGTGCCGTTGCGGCCCGAGCAGAAGAGCGTGGGGGAGTCGAGCTGCTCGTCCGTGCAGCCGAGGTCCATGAGGAGTTCAAGCACCTCGTCGACGACCTCGTGTATGCGCTGGTCGGGGCGGTCTATCTTGTTGAGGACGAGTATGACGCGGTGGCCGAGCTCGAGCGCGCGTGAGAGCACGAACCTGGTCTGCGGCATGGGGCCCTCGGCGGCGTCGACGAGCAGTATGACGCCGTTGACCATCTTGAGTATGCGCTCCACCTCGCCGCCGAAGTCGGCGTGGCCCGGGGTGTCGACGATGTTTATCTTGTAGTCGCCGTAGTTGACGGCGGTGTTCTTGGCGAGTATCGTGATGCCGCGCTCGCGCTCGAGGTCGCCGGAGTCCATGACCCGCTCGGCCACCTCCTGGTGCTCGTGGAACACGCCCGCCTGCTTGAGCATCTCGTCCACCAGCGTGGTCTTGCCGTGGTCGACATGCGCGATAATCGCGACGTTTCTCAAATGCGCTTTATCCATTAGTCTATCACCCATACGAAAGTTTTCACAAACCTGCATTTTAACACCCATATGTGAGTTTTGCAAGTAATAATGAAAAAATCCGCGCAAATACGCCGTTTTTTCCGC
>CAYXVA010000320.1:0-1975 GCA_964467975.1 uncultured Oscillospiraceae bacterium
GAGTTTGGGCTTTACCGTCAGGACTACTGCGGCTGCCTGTACTCAAAAGCGCAGCAACGCACGGCGCACGGCGCGCCGGACGCGTAATCGCAATTAAAAACAATTCAATAACCCTGCGGTTTCCAACCCCGCATTGTTATAGGGGACACAGCCCCCGAAGCTAAATCAAAATGGGAGGTTATTCACCATGAAATTCACATCGAGAAACATCGCCTTCGCCGCGGTTGTCGGCGCCGCCTACTGCGCGCTGACACTGTTCCTGGCCCCGATATCCTTTGGAGCCGTCCAGTTCCGCGTGTCGGAGGCTTTATGCATCCTGCCGGCCTTCTTCCCGGTGAGCGCCTGGGGGCTCTGGATAGGCTGCGCGCTGGCGAACATGTTCGGCGGCTACGGCGTTATAGACATCGTGTTTGGCTCGCTCGCCACGCTCGGCTCGAGCCTGTGCGTTGCGACGCTGGCCAAAAATCAGGCGCAGCCGCTCGGCCTCACGCGTTGCATACTTGTGTGCATAATGCCCGTCGTCTGGAACGCGCCGATAGTCGGCGCGGTTATTGCCTACAGCACGGGGGCCTTCTGGGCGGCCCTGCCGCTCACCATGCTCCAGTTCGCGGTCGAGGAGGCGGGGGTCATGTTCATCATCGGTCTGCCGCTCATGAAGCTCCTGCCGCGCAGCCGCGCATTCATGCAGATTGCCGGGATATAAACAGCAAAGCCCGCAGGTCAAGTTCACCTGATGTAGGAAACAGATACTGAATAGGCCACAAAAAGGAAGATATTATTTAAAAAATTGTTCAAGCAGATAAAAGGGCTTGCTGCCTGTGAAGAGCGGGCGGCAAGCCTTTTGGCATTGGAGCAGTCAACAGCGCAGGGCCTATTCACTTCGCCAGCCGCCGGCGCAGCGTCCGCGGGAACCAGAGCGCGAACACCAGCGACGTCATGCAGACCGCCGCCGCGTCGGCGATAGGCTCACAGTAGAACGTGGCCTCCGCGCTCACCAGACGAGGCAAAAGCAGCATACTCGCCAAAAACAGGCTCTTGCGGAAGAGCGAGCACAGCAGCGAGACATGTACCTGGCCCATGGCCGTCAGCTCGTCTACAAAGGTGTATTGCAGCGCGAGAGGGATTATCATGGCAGTGAACATGCGTATATAGCGCACGCTGCGCGCAGCAATCTCCGCGTCGGGCGTGAACAGCCTCACAAAGAGCGCCGATACCCCCGTGTGCGCCGCGACGGTCATGAGCGTGCAGAACACGAGGCACAACGCTGCAATGCAGAATATCGAGCGCTTTATCCGCTCGAGCTGCGCCGCACCGTAATTGAAGCTGACAACAGGTTGCGCGCCCTCGGTGATGCCGCCCATGGGCAGGCTTATCAGCGAAAACCAGCTCTGTACTATCGTCGCGCAGGTGACGAGCACATCGCCCTCGCCGGGTCCGCCGTAGCGCTGCAGCACGGCGTTTAGCACTATCAGTATCGCGCTGTCCGTGCTGAGGATAAGGAACGTCGGCAGGCCGTAGGCCAGTATCCGCCGCACGAGCGCGAAGTCAAAGCCGCCCCATTTGAGGCGCACGAGAGCGCGGCGCCGCAGCAGGCAGAACAGCACCAGCGCGCACGAGGCCATCTGCGAAATCACCGTCGCAATCGCTGCCCCGGCCACGTCCATGTGCAGCGCGAAGATGAAAATAGGGTCGAGCACGATGTTGAGCACCGCGCCGAGCATGACCGTGAGCATGCCGAGCCCCGAGCAGCCCTGGGCGATAAGGTAGCTGTTGAGCCCCGTCGCAAGCAGCGCGAAAACCGTGCCGGAGGTGTAAATTGTCAGATAAGTGTTAGCGTACCCGAAGGTCGCCTCGCTCGCGCCGAAAACCATCAGCAGCCGGTCCTTTAAAAGCAGAAATGCCGCCGTCAGCGCCGCCGCGAGTATGAGCAGCATCAGCAGGCCGTTGGAAACGACCTTTTCGGCCTCCTTCTGCC
>CAYXVA010000321.1:0-1961 GCA_964467975.1 uncultured Oscillospiraceae bacterium
CTTCTGCCGCCAGAGCAGGTCGTGCGGAAGCCAGCCGTCGCGCTCAAAGGCGTGGCGCAGCAGGTACTTGCCGATGCCGTGCCGGTTCGTCTTGAGCGCCGGGTCGAGGCTCATGACGTACTTGGCGAAGAAAATGTCGCCGAATGGCACGCGCGCCTCAAGGCTGTTCACGCTGATGCAGCGGTCGGCGCGGAGCACGTCGTACATGTGTATCTCGTCAATGCGCTTTTTGCTCTCGGCCTGGAATGCCTCGGGCGAGGGCGCGAAGTCCGTGTACTTATAGCCGAAGAGCTCGTCGCTTATCTCGCCGGTGAGCAGCACGCGCACGTCGGTGCGCTCATGTATCGCCTTACAGCACAGATACATGCCTATGCTCGCGCGTATCGTCGTGATGTCGTAGGTGCCGAGGATGCCGATAAGCTTGTCGAGGGAGTCTAGCACCTCGTCGCGCGTCATAGTGACCTCCATGTGCTCGCTGCCCAGGAAATCGGCGCAGTGGCGGGCGTACTTGAGGTCTATCGGGTCGGTGTCCATGCCTATCGCGAAGGTGCGTATCGGCTTTTGCAGCAGCCTGGTGGCGATTGAGCAGACCAAGCTGGAGTCCAGTCCGCCGGAGAGCAGGAAGCCGAGCGGCGCATCGGAGTCAAGGCGCTTGTCGACCGCCTGGATAAGCAGCTCACGGATGTGGCGGCACGCGGTCTCCTCGTCGTCGTGGCAGTATTCGCTGACCGTGGTGAGGTCGGCGTAGCGGTGGAACTCGCCGTCCCAGTAGTGGCCGGGCGGGAAGGGCATTATCTTGGGGCAGAGGCCCACGAGGTTCTTCGCCTCGCTGGCAAAGACCATGCCGCCGGCAGGCATTTCGCCGTAGTAGAGCGGGCGTATGCCCAGCGGGTCGCGCGCGGCTATAAACTGGTCGCGGCGGGAGTCGTATATGATGCAGGCGAACTCAGCGTCCAGCATCGCAAACATGTCCGTGCCATATTCACGATACATCGGCAACAGGATCTCACAGTCGGAGCCGGAGCGGAAGCGGTACCCCATGCCGACAAGTTCGGTCTTGATAGGCCGAAATCCGAAGAGCTCGCCGTTGCAGACGCACATGTCGCCGTCGAGACGGAATGGCTGCATGCCGTTTGCGTTCAGGCCCATTATCGCCAGGCGGTGGAAGCCCAGCCAGCCCTTGCCGCACTCGACAAAGCTGCTCATGTCCGGGCCGCGCGAGAGGGTTCTGTTGAAACCCTCAAGCGCCAGGCCGCGCGATACCGTGCGCCGTGTGAAGCCGGTTATCGCGCACATATCAATACTGTATCATATACCGCGCAAGCTCCCAGTCGGTGACTTGAGTGCGGTACTCGTCCCATTCCTTTATCTTGCCCTCGACATAGCGCGGATAGACGTGCTCGCCCAGCGCGGCGGCCATGAGCTCGTCGCTCTCAAGGGCGCACACGGCCTCCTCGAGGGAGCCGGGCAGATTGTCTATCCCGTTGGCGAGACGGGCGGCGGCGTCCATGGCGAAGATGTTCTCGGTGATCTCGGCCGGGGGAGTCAGGCCGCGCTCGATGCCGTCGAGGCCGGCGGTGAGGCACAGCGCCAGGGCCAGGTACGGGTTGCAGGCCGGGTCTGGGTTGCGCAGCTCGACGCGGGTGCTCTGGCCGCGGGCGGCGGGGATGCGGATAAGGGCGCTGCGGTTGCTCGCACTCCAGGCGAGGTAGCAGGGGGCCTCATAGCCGGGCACCAGTCGCTTGTAGGAGTTGACCAGCGGGTTCGTGACCGCGGTCATGCCGCGCGCGTGGACGAGCAGACCGGCGATGAAGTTGTACGCCTTTTCGCTCAGCTGCTTGTCGCCGTCGGGGTCGAAGAACACGTTCTTGCCGTCGGCGAACAGGGACATGTTGGTGTGCATGCCGCTGCCGTTGATGCCGAAGATGGGCTTGGGCATGAAGGTCGCGTGTAGGCCGTGC
>CAYXVA010000322.1:0-1934 GCA_964467975.1 uncultured Oscillospiraceae bacterium
CCTTGTAGAGGAAGGGCTCGTTCACGCCCAGGAGCTTGCCGTGGCGCGCCGCGCGGCGGAGCAGACGGCGCAGGACATAGCCGCGGCCCTCGTTTGAGGGCAGTACGCCGTCGCCTATCAGGAAGGTGGCGCTCCTGATGTGATCGGTTATAACGCGCAGAGACACGTCGGCTTTGTGACTTTCACTATAATGAGCACCGGTAATGTCGCTAACTTTGTGGGTAATGTTCATAACCGTGTCGACATCGAACAGGCTGGGCACGTCCTGACAGACGCAGGCGAGGCGCTCGAGACCCATGCCGGTGTCGATGTTCTTCTGTGCGAGTTCGGTGTAGTGGCCCTTGCCGTCGGAGTTGAACTGGCTGAACACGTTGTTCCAGACCTCGATGTAGCGGTCGCAGTCGCAGCCGACGGTGCAGGTGGGCTTGCCGCAGCCGTATTTCTCGCCGCGGTCGTAGTAGACCTCGCTGCACGGGCCGCACGCGCCGGTGCCGTGCTCCCAGAAGTTGTCCTCGCGGCCGAAGCGGAAGATACGCTCGGGCGCTATGCCAATCTCGTCGCGCCATATCGCGAAAGCCTCGTCGTCGTCCTCAAAGACGCTCGGATAGAGCCTGTCCGGGTCCATGCCGACCCAGTCCGGGCTGGTGAGGAACTCCCAGCACCAGGCTATGGCCTCGTGCTTGAAGTAGTCGCCGAAGGAGAAGTTGCCCAGCATCTCGAAGAAGGTGCCGTGGCGCGCGGTCTTGCCGATGTTGTCTATGTCGCCGGTGCGCACGCACTTCTGGCAGGTGCATACGCGGCGGCTGGGCGGGGTCTGCTCGCCGGTGAAGTACGGCTTGAGCGGGGCCATGCCGGAGTTTATGAGCAGCAGCGACGGGTCGTTGCGCGGTACCAGCGAGAAGCTGGGCAGGCGCAGGTGGCCCTTGGATTCAAAAAAGCTCAGGAACATCTCCCTAAGCTCGTTAAGTCCGAATGCCTTCATGTGTCAGCCTCCATTTTCTCTTTGTGCATTCATTAATAATATACGTCTTTCCCGTTTTCGTCAAGAGGAAACCGCCCCGGCGCGCCCGGTGTGCGGGCAGGGAAGGGGAGGAGGCTTGACACGGCCGCGCCTTTTTTGCTATCATACCCACAAACGCTGTACATTGAGGAGGCGGAGCAGATGTTTCGCGAGATGAGAAGAAAGAGACAGCAGCTTTCAAACGACGAGGCCATAGCGGTGCTTGAGCGCGGCAGCCACGGCGTCCTGGCTGTGCTCGGCGACGAGGGTTATCCCTACGCCGTGCCGCTGAGCTATGTTTATACGGACGGCAAGATATTCATGCACTGTGCCAAGGCCGGGCACAAGCTCGACGCCGTCCGAGCGTGCGGCAAGGCCAGCTTCTGCGTGGTGGATGCCGACGACGTCGTGCAGTCCGAGTTCACTACGTATTTCCGCAGCGCCATAGCCTTCGGCCGTGTGCGCGAGCTCACGGACGACGGTGAGAAGCTCGCCGCGATACGTCTGCTCGCCGATAAATACTGCCCCGACATTCCCCGGGACGAGCACGAGCGCGCCATAGAGCGCGAGTGGGCGCCGCTGGGCATGCTCGAGCTCACGATAGAGCACCTCACCGGCAAGCAGGCCAAGGAGCTCATGGGCAAATAAACGCACATCTTGACAAAGCCGCATGGCTTTGCTATTATACCGTGGACCGCCGGGTCATTTCGTTCCATTAGGCCATTGAAGGAACGGATGACCCGGCGGTTTTGTTTTTCTGCGTTTGCCGTTTAATCTTTAAACTTTCTGCTAATATTCTGGGGCGCTTTCTTTGTTGCTTGCACAAAGAAAGAGTTCCGAACCCCGAAAGAAAAGCGCTTTTGGTGCGTATCGGTACGAAATGGTGCGCCGTAGTTCGGGTTGCAGCTATCGTTCGGGTGGGCATCACTAAACT
>CAYXVA010000323.1:0-1919 GCA_964467975.1 uncultured Oscillospiraceae bacterium
TCGGCCTGGTCGGTTTCCCGAACGTGGGCAAGAGTACGCTCCTGAGCGTCGTCTCGAACGCACACCCCAAGATAGCGAACTACCACTTCACCACGCTGTTTCCCAACCTCGGCGTCGTGTACGTCGGCGAGGGGCAGAGCTTCGTGCTCGCGGACATCCCCGGCATCATAGAGGGCGCGAGCGAGGGCGCGGGGCTCGGTCACGACTTCCTGCGCCATATCGACCGCTGCCGGCTGCTGATACACCTCGTGGACGTCTCGGGCAGCGAGGGGCGCGACCCCGTCGAGGACTTCAACGCCATCTGCGCCGAGCTTGAGAGCTGGTCGAGCGAGCTTGCAAGCCGCCCGCAGTTCGTCGCCGCGAACAAGTGCGATTTGCTCGGCGAGGACAAAACCAACCTCGAGCGGCTGCGCGAGCACGTCGAGGCCAAGGGTTTCCGGCTCTTCGAGCTCTCCGCCGCCACAACGCAGGGCTCGCGTGAGCTGATGCTCGCGGCCGCCGCGGAGCTCGACCATCTCCCCCCTGTCACAGTCTATGAGGCCGACTACGTCGCGCCCGAGACGCTGCCCGCCTCACCGGAGGACATCAAGATTGTCCACGACGGCGACACCTGGTACTGCGAGGGCGAGTGGCTCGCCCGCCTGGTCGCCGGCATCAACTTCGGCGACTACGAGAGCCGCATGTATTTCGACCGCCGCCTCCGCCAGGCCGGGTTCTTCGACCGGCTTGAGGACGAGGGCATACAAGACGGAGACACGGTGAGCATCTACGACGTGGAATTTGAATACCAGAGCTGAGAAGCGCCCCGGGATTATGAAGAATCCCGGGGCGCTTGCGTTTATTTACCGGTCTCGGCCGTGCTCGCCAGTTTTGTGCGCGACCAGCGCTCGTAGAAGAGCGGCTTGCGCATGGCCATGCGCACGGCCTCGAAGAGCAGCATGAAGATATATCCGCCGTCGACGACGCCGTAGAGGATGACCGCCGCCAGCTCGTCGAGCACCCCGTACCCGGCCAAGTGCGAAACGGCCAGATTGAGCGCGACGGGGGCCAGCGCCAGGAATATAAGCAGCAGCAAGTACCTGAGCGCATACTGGTACCAGTGCGCCTTCCCTCCGTCTGCCGACACTATGCGCAGCTTTGTCAGCCGGTGCCCGACCGTACGGCCGCGCAGTATGACAGGGCAAAGCGTGAAATACGCAAGCCAGAGCGCTGCGTATCCCCATGCGGGCATCGAACCGAGGCGCGAGTTCACAAACAGATACGCGGCGAGGGCGACTATCAAATATGCCGCGCCGTCGTAGGCGAACGCCACCACCCGCCGCAGGAGCGATACGCGCCGGGAGCGCACGAAACTCTCCCTGTCGAGTTCTTCGCGCGAAGGCAGAAAGCGCGAGGCAAAGCCCGCGAGGGCGAAACCGAGCATGCTGCCGCAGGTGTTTATTATGAGGTCGTCAACGTCAAACAGGCGGTAGCTGCCAGGATAGATGAAGTATAGCCCCGTGAGCTGCGTGAGCTCGAAAAACAGCGAAAGCAAAAAGGAACAGACCAGCGTGCGCTTCCAGCCGAAGCGGAAGTAATAGCGCAGATACATGCCAAACGGCATTGTCAGAAACAAATTGAACAGCGCCGTCAAAAACGCGCTGTTGTTGAATACGGAAAGCCATGTCCGCGGCTCGGAGAGGACGATGTGCGAGTTTTTCGCGATGTCGCCGATGAACGCGAACGGCACAAGCTGCGCGTCGTGCCCGTGCAGCTGAGAGACCACCTCGCCGGTCGGCAGCGGCAGAATGACAAGGCAGTAGGCGCACAGCAGGTAGAGCATGAACGAATACACTATTAATATTCTAAGGCTGAGCACCGAGCCGTATTTGTGGTAGTTGTACGCGATGTACGGTATCGTGAACAGCACGGCGAGAGTC
>CAYXVA010000324.1:0-1917 GCA_964467975.1 uncultured Oscillospiraceae bacterium
TCCCCGTCGTCCACGGGCGCGCTCGCCCAGGCGTAGCCGGCGGATATGTGCCGTCCGAGACTCTCGAGCTCGGCAATCATGGCGCGCATATCGCTTTTCGCGGCCTCGGAGGGCTCGTCGGGCAGAAATATCACGAACTCGTCGCCGCCTATCCGGTAGGCGTGCTGCGCGCCGAAGCGGGAGCGTATCTCGTCGGCAATGGCGCGCAGCATTTCGTTCCCGGCCTCGTGTCCCTGTGCGTTGTTGAGCTCGTGCGACCGTTCGCGTCGATGTAAAAACAGCCGAGGCCCACAGAGCACAACGCCCCGGCGCGCGGCGCGTCGAGCTCATAGCGATTGCGGTTGTAGAGCCCGGTAAGCAGGTCGCGCTCGTCGCGCAGCTGCATGGCACGGTAGGTGCGCACGTTGCTGCACAGCATGCCGAAGCTGAAGCCGACGCTCTTGAGCATGGCCGCGCCGCCAGCATGGCGTGAAAGGCCGCTGGCAGAGAGCACGCCGCTCATGACGCCGCCGGTGTCATTGACGGGTATGGCCGCGAGGTCGCTCAAGCCCTCAGGTGCGCCGGGCAGGAGCGTGCGCAGCTCCTGAGCGCTGTCGGCGGTTAATTCACTGTGCCCGGCGGTGAAGTAGCCGGAGAGCGGCTTTGCGCAGGCCAGGAGCGCGGCGCTCTCGGCGCCCTCGCCGTTCTTGTCCCAGACGTAGCCCGAGCTCGAGCCGTCGCCGCTTAGCATTGTGAAGGCCACCCGCCGCGCCGGGAGCATGTTTGCTATCACCTCCAGCGCCTGAGGCACGTGCTCCAGGTGCTCGTGGGCGTTGAAGAGAATCTTTTCCACATCGTAGATATTGTTGAGCGTGTCGAGCTGGTGCTGCTTTTCGACCGTCTCTCGGCGCACGTAACGTATCAGCCAGAGTATGTATATGCGGAAGGCCGCGGCCTCCAGCAAGAGCAGCACATTGAGCATGGAGCGGATATTCCGCGCCGCGGAAAAGACCACGCTCTCCGGCACCGAGAGCGCCACGCGCCACTGGTTTATCGAGATAGGCGTGTAGTATAAGTAGAGATACTCGCCGATGGTGTTCGAGACAAAGACGACGTAGTTGCTCTCGCCGTCAATCAGGCCCTGGCGGAGTTGGTCGTACTCGTAGCCGTCGGCCATGGGGCGCGGGTCGGTGGCCCAGATGTTGCCCTGTTCGCCGTGCCAGGTGTCCAGCAGATAGTCGCCTGTGGCGCCGTCAATCACGTACACCGCCGCGTCGCCGCCATAGGGCGTGTAGGGCAGCTCGTCGTCGAGCGTGCCGAGCTCTATGACGCCGTAGAGCATGGCCACCGTCTCGCCGTTTTGCTGCACCGGCACAAAGTGGCGCACGACGTAGTCCTCGCCGTCGAGGTCGACCTCGCGGTCGGAGATGTGCGCGCGAGGGCGGCCTCCTCCTCGAAGGAGAGCTTCCCCGTGGCGTCAATCTGCATGCCTGGAGGGGAAAAGACAATGTCGCCGGGGAGCAGCAGCTCAAGCCGGGAGAAGAAAGTGCCTGTGCCGTGGTAGTCGTCTATGAACTTTATGAGCTCGTCGACGCCGGAGGCCATGTAGCTGCCCGCCATCTCGGCGATGAGCTCGAGCTGGCGCCTGTCGGACGCCATGTTCACCTCGAGACTGTTGGCAAACTGGCCGGCCTCTTCCGCCAGACGCTGAAAGCTGGCCTGTTCCTCGGAGCTGTTTATGTTGTTGGTGACAATTACACTCGCAATTACGACGAGCACAACCGGCAGTATTGTTGCTGCCAACGGACCCAGCCAATGCGCAACACGTTTAAGCATTTGCCCTCTCTACCTCCGCTTAAAGTGTCTTTTTGTATTTTACATAGAACTCGGGCTCCTGTCAAGAATAGTTAAATCTTGCCCAGAAAGTGAGAGCATGAG
>CAYXVA010000325.1:0-1906 GCA_964467975.1 uncultured Oscillospiraceae bacterium
CCCCATCGCCGACCGCAGTTTGGCGCTAACGCGCCCGCCGCTGCGTGGGAAGTTTCTGCTGCGTGGCCTGCGGCCTAGCAAATCATAGACCACGGAGTGCCGGCGAAGCCAATGCACGGGCTCAGTGGCTCCAACGTAAGGAAGTTTAGGGATAGCAACGTGTGACAACTGCGTACCCGATTCCAACGCGAGCGCTGTGCGCCGTGTAAGTTAAGCACCAAAGCGGCTTTCATTTCGGGGGTCCGGGGGGGACTTTCTTTGGCCAAGACCAAAGAAAGTCTCCCCGAATTTTTTGAAGTTTTCTAAACTTCAGTATAAATGAAACCCGCGCAGAAGAAAACAACAAATGTTGTTATCAAGTGTTAACATTTTTACCGGCATAGTGTATAATACCCCAAAAAGCCCGGGGAGGATAAAAATGGACTACAGCTATCTGCTCTCGTACCTGGACAGGAAGAAAGTCCCGCTGATAACGCAGAAGCGGGGCACGTATCTCGAATACTTCGGCTTTGAGCAGCAGTACACCTACGTACTGCGCGATGGCGTGGTCAAGACCAGCGTGCTCATGAAGGACGGGCGCGAGTTCAACATCGCGTATCTCCAGGGTCCGGACATCATCTCGCTGCTGCGCGACGAGGTCAGCAGCTTCACCTCCGCGCCCTTCAACGTGCGCGTGGAGAGCGAGACGGCGGCGTTTTACCGCATACAGCGCGTGAAGTTCTGGGACTACGTGAACTCCGACGCACGCTTGCAGGCCTACGTCAAGGACTACTACCGCGCAAACCTGGCCGAGGCTATACGCCGCCAGCAGATGATGACCATGAACGGCAAGACAGGGGCCGTGTGCGCGTTTCTGTACATGCTCGTGCGCCAGTTCGGGGCGCCGTGCGAGGGCGGGCAGCTGATAGACTTTCCTGTGAAGAACGAGGACATCGCGGGCTTTTGCGGCATCTCCACGCGCAACAGCGTCAACCGCATACTCCACCGGCTGGTGGACGAGGGGGTAATACGCCTCGTCGACCGGCGCATCTGTGTCTTGGACATGCAGTATCTGCGCCGATATGTGCAGGAGTAGGCCGGCGGCAAAACAGACGCAGCTTATCGTGAGTCTGACTATTTACAACGCGGCTCAATTTGTATATAATATTGTGGCTTAAAATCTTATCAGAGAGTGGTTTGAAATAACATGATAATCGAATTTGACGAGTACAAGTCCAAGCTCAACGCGCTCAAGCCCACGCTCGACGGGCTGGGCAAGGCGCTCAAGCTCGACGACGCGCGCTCGGAGATATCCGAGCTTGAAGCCGAGAGCACGAAGGACGGCTTCTGGAACGACGTAAACAACTCCCAGAAGGTGCAAAAGCGGCTCAAGCAGCTGCAAAACAAGGTCGCAAAGTACGAAAGGCTCTGCTCGCAGTGGGACGACCTCATGACGATATGCGAGATGGCCCTTGAAGAGAACGACGACAGCATGCTCGACGAGCTCAAGAGCGGCTTTGACGAGTTTGAGAACACGCTTGAGAGCATGCGCCTTTCCACGCTGCTCTCCGGCGAGTACGACGCGAACAACGCCATACTCACGATACACCCCGGCGCGGGCGGCACCGAGGCGCAGGACTGGGCGCAGATGCTCTACCGCATGTACACCCGCTGGGCCGAGCGCCACGGCTACACCTACACCCTGCTCGACTGGCAGGACGGCGAGGAGGCGGGCATCAAGTCCGCGTCGATAAAGATAGAGGGCGAGAACGCCTACGGCTACCTCAAGAGCGAGCACGGCGTGCACCGCCTCGTGCGCATCTCCCCCTTCGACGCCTCCGGCAGGCGGCAGACCAGCTTCGCCGCCGTCGAGGTCATGCCCGAGATAACCGACACGGGCGAAATTGAGCTGCGCGACGAGGACATC
>CAYXVA010000326.1:0-1906 GCA_964467975.1 uncultured Oscillospiraceae bacterium
GGTCAAGAACGGCCAGTGGGTCGAGGGCACCACTCCCTATTATCTTTGGATGGGCCACGAGCTTCACGCTCGTAAGGTTGGCTTTGTGGGCTTCGGTGCCGTCGGACGCGCCGCCGCGAAGCTCTTTGAGGCCTTTGACTGCGAGACTTGCTTCTACGACCCGTTCATCCCCGACAGCATCGGCAGATATAGGAAGACCACGCTCGAGGAAATTTTCACCACCTGCGACGTCGTGTCGCTCCACCTGCCCGTGACCGACGAGACCCGCGGCATGATAAACGAGCCGCTGCTGCGCTCCATGAAGCCGACGGCCGTCTTCGTCGACGTCGCCCGCGCCGCCGTCGTGGACAACAACGCACTGCTGAGCCTGCTCCGCGATCAGGCCATCGCCGGGGCCATAATCGACGTCTATGACAACGAGCCGCCCACGGATGCCGACCTCGAGATCGGCAAGTGTCCGAACACCATTCTCACCCCGCACATAGGCGGCGCTTCCTACGAGGTCACTGACCACCAGGCCGACATCCTCAACGACCGCATCAAGCAGTGGCTCGCCGGCGAAAACCTGGAGCGCATAGTCTTCAACCGGGATGTGCTGAAGAAGTAAAGGCGGATGGAGCACTATCTGCTTGTAGATATGGGCACGGGCAACACCCGTGTCGCGCTCGTGACCTCCGCCGGTGAGATCATCGGCATCCACACCGTCACGAATGTTTACTACCGCGACGAGGCCTATGCCGACGCGCAGTACTTCATTCCCGAGGAGTGGGAACGGGAGATCCTCCGCTGCTGCGAGCTGCTCCACGCCGAACACCCGGACATCCGCGTGAGCGCGGTGTCCTCGGCGGGGACACGGCAGACGATCGTGTTGCTGGATGCCGGCGGACGCGCCTATTGCGGACTGCCGAATGTGGACAACCGCGGCCGCGACTACATGCACCTCGTGACCGCGCCGCACGACGAACTGTACCGTCTCTCCGGCAAGTGGGTCACCGAGGACTGCTGCGCCGCGAAGCTGCTGGGCCTGCGCATGGGCCGCCCGGAGCTCTACGCCCGCTGTGCAAAGCTCGTGAGCGAGAGCGAGTGGATCGCGTACATGTTCACGGGCGTGCTGCTCACGGAGCCCACACAGGCCTGCGAGACCCAGCTCTATGATCTGGAGAGCGGCGCCTGGTCCGACAAGCTCTGCGAGGCCTATGGAATAGACAGGTCTCTCCTGCCTCCGCTCGCGAACGCGGGCAGCGTCGCCGGTCCCGTCCTCGAAAAATACGTCCGCGCGTTCGGCATGGACGACGGCGCGGTGTTCATCGTCGGCGGGGCGGACACCCAGGTCGCCCTTAGGCAGACCGGGCTCAGCGGCGGCGAGCTCGCCGTCGTGTCCGGGACCACCTCTCCCGTCCTAACCCTGACGGCCGAGCGGTTCTATGACCCGGCCCAGCGCGTCTGGTCGGACGCGGGGCTCGGCGCCCGCGGCCACGTGACCGAAATGAACCCCGGCGTCACCGGACTGAATTACCAGCGCATAAAGTCCGCGCTCTGCCCGGACATAAGCTATGAGGAGCTCGAGGCGGCCTATGCCGCGAAGGAGCGGTTCAGCTGCACCGCGTCGTTCTCCTCCCTCCTGTTCTACGAGCGCAGGCCGCTCCGGCACGGGGGCTTCTTCTGCCGCTCGCCTCTCGACACCGCGCTCGACCGCGTGGACATGGCTTGGGCCGTGCTCGCGGACATCGCCTGCTCCGTTTATGAGCAGCTCTGGCGGCTCCGTGAGCTGACCGGCATCGAGACGGAATATGTGCGCTGCGGCGGCGGCGGCTTCCGCTCTGCGGCGCTGTGCGGCATGCTCGCGGAGCTCTCCGGGATGCAGCTCGTGCTCCGCAACGGCTTTGAACAGGCCACCGTCGCGGGC
>CAYXVA010000327.1:0-1902 GCA_964467975.1 uncultured Oscillospiraceae bacterium
GGAAAGTCAGGTGAATGTATGGCCTCGCGGGAAATTTTTCTCGGGGAGGTGATACTGGTATGCTAAACTATGAAGTGCATCTAGCGCTTTGGGAGGCACTATGAACGTATTTGATATAATCGGCCCGGTCATGATAGGGCCATCGAGCTCTCACACCGCCGGGGCTGTCAGGCTCGGACGCGTGGCGCACAAGCTGCTGGGCGTACCCGCCGTATCCGCCGGCATCGAGCTCACCGGCTCCTTCGCCCAGACCTATCGCGGCCACGGCACCGACAAGGCGCTCGTCGCGGGCATTATGGGCATGGACTCAGACGACGAGCGCATACGCTGCTCATTGGAGCTTGCGCGCGAGCGCGGACTCGCCGTCACGTTCCGCGAGACCAACATACCGAACGCGCACCCCAATACGGCCCGGATAACGCTGAACGGCAAGGGCGGGGAGCGCGCCGTTGTGCAGGGTGCGTCGGTAGGCGGCGGGAATATCCTCGTCACGGCCATAAACGGTATGGGCGTGTCCTTCACCGGGCAATACAACACGATTCTCGTCCGGCATCTGGACAAGCCCGGCGCAATTGCGGCGGTGACGCAGTTTATGGCGGGTTCCGGCGTGAACATCGGCAACTTTCGCCTCTCGCGTGAACAGCGGGGCGGGGAAGCGCTCATGACCATCGAAGTGGACGGCGACGTGTCGGACGCGCTCATGGACGCGCTCAATGCGCTCGAGCCGGTGCAGCAGGCCATATTGATACGCGCGATGTGAGGTGAACGCAATGCTGGAATACAAGAGCATATCCGAGCTCGTGCAGGCGGCTGAGGATGCCGGCGCGGGCGTATCCGAGGTCGTGTTTGCCGACCAGGCTGAGCAAATGGAGCTCTCGGCCGAGGAGCTTTACCGGCGCATGGAGGCCCGGCTCGCCGTCATGGAGGACTCCGTCAAATCCGGCATGCACCCCTCGCTGCGCTCCACTTCGGGTCTGAGCGGCGGAGACGCGGCGAAGATGTGGGAGCATGCGGGCGATGGCGGCATTACCGGCGGATTTTTGAACCGCGCGATGGCCCGCGCTCTCGCCGTCAGCGAGAACAACGCCGCGATGGGCAAGATAGTCGCCGCTCCGACGGCGGGCTCCTGCGGTATACTTCCGGGGACGGTCGTGTCGCTGCTCGACGAGGGCCGGTGCACGCGCAAAGCGGCGGTGATGTCTCTTTTCACAGCCGGGGCCTTCGGTATGGTGATAGCCCAAAACGCCTCCATTGCCGGGGCGGAGGGCGGCTGCCAGGCCGAGTGCGGCAGCGCCAGCGCCATGGCCGCGGCGGCGCTGGTTGAGCTGATGGGCGGCACGCCGGGACAGTGCGCCCACGCGTGCGCGATGGCGATAAAAAACCAGCTTGGGCTCGTCTGCGACCCCGTTGCCGGGCTGGTGGAGATACCATGTATAAAGCGCAACGTGTCCGGCGTCGCAATTGCCTTTTCGTCCGCCGAGATGGCGCTCGCCGGTATCGAGAGCAAGATTCCCGCCGACGAGCGCATAGACGCCATGCGAGAAGTCGGCTGTTCCATTCCGAGCGCCCTGCGCGAGACCGCAAGGGGTGGCCTGGCCGCCACTCCGACAGGAGAGCGGCTGCGCGAACAGGTGTTCGGACATAAAAAGGCGTGAACTGATGTAAAACAAGCGGGCCCCGGATGGGGCCCGCTTTTCCGCTCGGTTAAACTTACTTGTCGAAAGCCGGGTTGACGGCGTAGACGTTTCTCTGATCCATCTTCTCGCTGGCGAGGCGCAGCGCTTCGCCGAAACGCTGATAGTGCACTATCTCCCGCTCGCGCAGGAAGCGTATTACGTCATTGACATCCGGGTCGTCGCTCAGACGCATAATGTTGGCATAAGTGACGCGGGCTTTCTGCTC
>CAYXVA010000328.1:0-1887 GCA_964467975.1 uncultured Oscillospiraceae bacterium
CCGCCGAGGAAGCCGAGCTCAGTGTAGCCGAGCATGACAGCCGTGTAGCCGGCCATGTAGCCGCAGAGCTCTTCCTGATAGACGGCGCAGTAGACGTTGCTGGGAACCTCAAAGTACTCCTGAGTGTATTCGCCGTTTTCGTCGGTCGGGTTCAGATCGGCCTCGCCCACGTCAAGGGCAATGAAGATAACGTCGGGATAGACGTTTGCAGTAGCCCTGATGGTGTTGGCGAACGCATAGCCGGGCATGACGACGACGTTGTAGCCCTCGTCAACGGCGCTCTCGACCATGGCGATACGGTCGGCGTCGGAGTCGGAGGCGGGCTTGAAGTAGTTGAAGTCAAGTCCGTTCTCCTCGCAGAAGGCCTGACAGGCCTCGTAGGTGGTCTGGTTGAAGGACTGGTCGGTGATGTCGCCGTAGTCGGTAATCATGGCGACGCGGTACTCGGCGGTGGTGTCGCTGCCTTCGTCGTCCGGGGTGTCGCTCTCGGCGCTCGGAGTGGTGGTCGTGCTCGTAGTGCCGCAGGCGGCGAGGGCGAACACCATCACAAGCGCGAGAAGCAAAGCAAGAAACTTCTTCATCTGTTTAATTATCCTCCGTTTCATAATATGATTCGAGTCTTACCGGTCGCATTCCGCGACGAATAGATTATATCACCTATTCTTGTATGGTTCAAGTGAATTTGTCGTTTTTGCCGTGTAAACTTTCCGCGTACAAATTGTGAATAACGCCCGGCTCACTTGGAGTCCATTTCCGCCGCCGTATCGAGTGCTATCTCTATCATATCATTCATCGTGCTCTCGCGCTCGGCCGCCGTCAGCTCCTCGGTGCGGTACATATGGTCGCTTATTGTGCACAGGCACAGCGCGCGCTTGCCTGCGCGGGCGGCGGTCATGTAGAGGCCTGCGGCCTCCATCTCCACGGCCAGGACGCCCATCTTCTTCCACTGGTCGGGCCCGTCGGAGCCGTCGTTGTAGAAGTTGTCCGAGCTCATGACGTTGCCCGCGCGCACTATGATGCCGCGCGCCTCGGCGCACTTGGCGGCGGTGGTGAGCAGCGTCCAGTCGGCAATCGGCGCAAACGTGCCTTTGAGGCCGAACTGATGGGCAAAGTTCGAGTCGGTGCACGCGCCGACGGCGGCCACCACGTCGCGCAGCTTCAAGTCGTCGGCTATGCCTCCGGCCGAACCGACGCGGATGATGTTTTCAACGCCGTACTGGTTGAAGAGCTCCCAGCTGTAGATGCCGATGCTGGGGATGCCCATGCCGCTGGCCTGGACAGAGACGCGCGCGCCCTTCCAGAGCCCCGTATAGCCCTGGACGCCGCGGACGTTGTTGACGAGTTTGGCGTCCGTCAGGAAATTTTCGGCTATGTACTTTGAACGCAATGGGTCTCCGGGCATGAGGACGGTCTTTGCGAAGTCCCCCTGAGCCGCGCTGTTGTGTGGCGTTGGCATGTGGATTCCTCCTTATATTTATAGATACGTGTAAAATATCATAAGCCGCGGCAAAAGTAAACACCGCGCCTTGACATTCCCGGCGCGGATAAGTATAATATAAGCGGAAAGAGGCGCTGCGACAAGCGGTTTGGCTCTGAACGAAGTAGCTGATTAGTTGGTTTTAAGGCCAACGGAAACCGTCACTTGCCAGAGTGGCGGTTTCCGCGTTTCTTGACGATAATGGTAACTGTAAAGCTGCCAATATGTATCGTAAGTCTCACGTGCCTCACCCCCTCTCGGAGGTTGTCAGCCAAAAACCGCCTGCCGAATGTGCAGCGTCTCTTCCTCCACTTGCGTGGGAGTATATTTTAGCATTCTATGCCGATTATTGTCGACAAAGAGCCGCCCGTTGGGCGGCTCTTTGTCACTTTCTGGCTGTTTTGATTTCG
>CAYXVA010000329.1:0-1882 GCA_964467975.1 uncultured Oscillospiraceae bacterium
GCGAGCGATTCTTCAACGAGGAGGACTACCTCCGCTTGAAGGACAGCTACATCCTCACGCCGGATAAGCTCGCAGGTGCCAAAGCGGACCTCGCGATACTCCACCCGCTGCCGCGCGTGAACGAGATTGACACGGCCATAGACTCGGATAAGCGCGCGTGCTATTTCCGCCAGGCGCTCTACGGCAAGTTCGTGCGCATGGCGCTGATACTCAAACTGCTCGGGGAGGCGGAGAAATGAACATAGATTCGATAAAAAACGGCCTCGTGATAGACCACATCCGCGCCGGCGGCGCGATGGAGCTCTACCGACTGCTGCGCCTGGGCGAGATGGACTGCACCGTTGCCATAATAAAAAACGCGCCCAGCCGCAAGCTGGGGCGCAAGGATATCATCAAGATAGACACCCCCGAGGACATTGAACTCGGCGTGATAGGCTTTGTCGACCCTGAGGCGACGATAAACGTGATACGCGACGGCGCGCTGGTGGAAAAGCGCCACATCACGCTGCCTGAGCGTATCGTGAACGTCCTCAAGTGCCGCAACCCGAGGTGCATCACCACCGTGGAGCCCGGCATCGACCAGGTGTTTTTCCTCTCCGACCGCGAGAGCCACACCTATCGCTGCCTCTACTGCGAGGCCAGGGCCGAACTCGAGCGCCGCGGATAAGCGAACGCAAAGCGCCGCCGCACAGGTTTTCCTGTGCGGCGGCGTTTTTTCAGCCCAGCAGCCGGGCCAGAAGCGGCCGGTGGACGCTCACCGCGCCCTTGGGGCAGAACTCCTGGCAGCAGAAGCAGCGTATGCACTTTTTCGCGTCTATCTGGGCCTTGCCCTTGACCACGTGCGCGGCCTTGGCCGGGCAGACCTCGGCGCACTTGCCGCAGCCGACGCACTTTGCCCTGTCGACCTTGGGTCCGGTGCCGAAGCCTCGGCGCATGAAGGCGCTGACGATGGGGATCTTGGTGCGGAAGTCTATCTTGCCGCCCACCGGAAGGCGCTTAAAATCGGGGAGGGCGAACGCGTCCGGGTCGCCGCTTATGGCGAGGGCGCGCCAGTCCGCCGGGCACAGTCCGCGAGAGACGCTCTCGGCGACCGTCGGCGCGTCGGAGGCAGGCATACCTATGAGGTGGGCGCAGACCAGGTCGGCGTTGAAGGGCGTGTCTGCAGCGAGGATGGCGCCCATGTGCCTCGGCTCGCCCTGAGTCGGGCCGTTGCCCTCCATGCAGTCCACGGCGTCGACGAGCGTCAGGCGCGGGGCGTTGTAGAGCGCGAGGTCGACGAGCATGGAGCAGAAATCCGGCGTGTTGGGGTAGAGGTAGTGCATTTCCGGCTTCCTGGTGCCGGGGATGGTGCCGAAGAAGTTCTTCACCGCGCAGGTCATGCCCGCCATGCCGTGGGTCTTGAGCTTGGCGAAGTCTATTATGACGTCGGCCTTTTTGAGCCACGAGGTGTAGGGGAAGGCCCTCGCGGTTTTGCCGTCCGGGAAGCGCGCGTCCTCGGTGTCGAAGTCCTCGTTGAGCTCGCCCCCGGCGCGCTCCACCGCGGCCATGCCCGCGCCGTGGTACACCGAGCGCACCCACGCGGCGGTGTAGGGCCCGCCGGGGCTGTCGCCGACGACGACGCGAGCGCCGCGCTCGACGAGCATACGCGTGAGCGAGGCGACGGCCTCCGGGTGCGTCACGGCGGCGCTCTCGGGGCTCATGCGCGCAACGAGGTTTGTCTTGATTGCGACGGTCATGCCTCGCTGTACCCAGTCCAGGCCGCCGAGCGGCTCGAGCGCGGCGGCTATGGCGGCGTCCAGATGTTCCGGCGCGTAATCCGCGCAGGCGGCGATGCTTACATTTATAGACAAGGCCTTGGACTCCTTTCACAACAAAATACTGT
>CAYXVA010000330.1:0-1873 GCA_964467975.1 uncultured Oscillospiraceae bacterium
TAGTATCGCACTTCTTCCCTCTTTGTGCAACTATTATTTTTCAAACAAGACCTAACTCAAATAATTATTAATTCATATGGAGAGTGAAAATAGTGAAGAAAAAAAGATTTTTTGCTTGCTTTTTAATCTTTACTTTGCTCTTATCTTTGTCTGCATTTGCGGTTGAATCCAGGGCAAGTGACCAAATAAGTAGGCACGACATTAAAGTAACACCGATAACGGGGCAAATAGTAATAAAGGCGTCGGTATATGGTACGGGCCCAATGAACAAGATTGGTTGCGAAAGCATATATGTTTACAAACAATATGGTTCAGTTTGGATCTCTACTGATTGGCTACTAGAAGATGATGCTAATATGTATAATACAAATTCATCTGGGTATGCTGCAAATCAGTTTTTCGACAGTATCGCTGGTGTGAACTACAAAGTCGTTATCACTATGTTCGCCGAAAATGATGCTGGGCGGGATACGGTTTCTCAGACTTTCTACGTAACCGGAATATATAGCATCCGCGTTTCGACTGCCGGGGCCGGTGATTTTGCACACCGGCCTCGGTAATTTTTTGTCAAAAACGCCGGTTTTAACTTTTTTCGCGCCGGACTGCAACAAAATGCGCTCCTGATTACATAAATATTATGAACGGAGAATGGTCCCCCTACCGCTGCGGGATGGCGCAGATAATTACTTTTATATCGCCAAAAAGTGCCTATCGGCCCAATATGTGCCGCATAATATCGCAACTTGTTACTAGATAAGATTTCCAGCAAATTTCAAAAACGGAGGTCTTATCGATGGAACAGTATAAGATTTTGGCCCGAACGCTTCTCTCCGAGTGGGCCGGAGCGTTCCGAAAACGCCTGGGCCTGTCTCAAGAGGAAATGGCGGAACGGCTGCGCATCAGCAGCCGGGCGTACCGAGAGTTGGAGCGCGGGAGGTTTTGTTTTTCTGCCTTTGCGCTGCTCATGCTCCTGTCGCTGCTTAGCAGCGGAGAGCGCGACGACTTTTTCTTAGACTTTATCACACGTTTGAATACGCTTGAACAATCCGAGGGCGTCTAAAAAGCGCCCTCGGCGCCCTCCAAATCAGCCCTGTGGCCGAAAGCCGCAGGGCTTCTTTACGTCCCTGAGCGCCTGCGCGCGGGGCTTGCTTGTTTGAAGAAGTGTGGTACAATTGATAAGTAGCTATTTTCGGAGGTGCAGTTATGACTGTAGAAAACCGGCGCGCGGCCGGGATGCGGACTTGGGCGCTGTTTGCGATATTCCTGCTCACACAGTGTGCCAATTACGGCGCCGTGCTGTTCGCCGGAACGGACGCGGAGCTCGCCGGACGGCTGAGCGTCGTAGGTCTCATACTGCCGCTCGGCTACGGCGCGGTGCTGCTGACGCTCACGCGCTGGAACGCGCGTTACAGGAACGCGGGCGCGTGCTCGCTTGCCGCGGGGATTATAAACGCCGTCTCGGCGCAGGCGGCGGCCGGGCTGACTCTCACCTCGGTCTCGGCGCTCAGCGTGATACTCATGGTGCTCGGCATAATGGCCGAATACTTCGAATACTCATCCCACGCCTCGCTCATGGCCGGCATCGGCCCCAAGCTAAGCGCGTGGTGGCGCAGGCTCTGGAAGTGGTACATCTATGCCGTCGCCGACGCCTTCATAAGCGCGCTGCTGCTCAACATTGTGCCCGTCGTGGGCGGCGGGCTGCTCACCGCGGCCTGGATTGTCGCCCTGGCGGTCCGTATCGGCAAGATACTGCTGCTCGCCGCAAACGCATACACGCTTACAAAGCCGTAAAAGTCAAAAAAGAGGCCCCGAACGGGGCCTCTCAGTCTGTCGAGAAACCCGGTCTACGCATATAGGTAGACCGGGTTTCTGG
>CAYXVA010000331.1:0-1873 GCA_964467975.1 uncultured Oscillospiraceae bacterium
CCCGTCGTCGGCTCCATCATCGCCGGCGTCCTCGTCTACGCGCTCAAGGCCGGCGGCGCTCTCCGCCGCATGCAGGCCAGCCTGGAGGTAAACAACAGAAACCATGCCTGAGACAGACCTCTGCGCCGCCGTGCGTGAAAAGCGCCCGCTGGTGCACTGCATCTCGAATATAGTCACCGCGAACGACTGCGCGAACATACTCTACGCTGCCGGGGCCAGCCCAATGATGGCCGAGGCGGGCGAGGAGACGGCCGGGATAACCGCCCTCGCCGACTCGACCGTGCTCAACACCGGCACCCCCACGGCGGAAAAGTACGCCGCCGCGCGAGTTTGCCTCACCGAGTCGAACCGGTTAAACAAACCCGTCGTGCTCGACCCCGTGGGCGTCGGCGCAAGCGAGTGGCGGCTTGAGCACGTCGCGGCGCTGCTCGAAGCCGGGACGCCCGACCTGCTGCGCGTCAACCTCGCCGAGGCGGAGGCCATCTTGGGCCTGGGCAGCGCCGAACAGGGTGTCGACAGCCCCGGGCGCACTGACATAGAGCAGCGCGCGCATGCCGCGCGCGCCCTCGCCGCGAAGCTCGGCTGCGCCGTGCTGCTCACCGGCAGGCGCGACGTCGTCTCCGACGGAAAGCGCGCCGCCGCCGTCTCGGGCGGCAGCTCTCTCACGCCCCTCATCACCGGCAGCGGCTGCATGCTCAGCACGCTGTGCGGGGCCTTCCTGGCCGTCGAGCGCGACGCGTACACCGCCGCGCTGTACGCAAGCCGGTATTGGAAGCGCTGCGCCGCCCTGGCAGAAGAACTCAGCGCAGGTCGCGGGCCCGGCTCCTTCCGCGCAGCCCTCATGGACGCGGCCTGGGCTATGACCGGCGAGGCCCTCGAGAGCGCCGGCGAGCCAGAGGAAATCTGAAACTCAATAAACAGCGCCGTCCGGCGGGCTTTGTTCCGCCGGACGGCTTGCTTTTTGCCGCCTGTGGTCCAAAACCGACCATGCGTGGGAAAGCTGTTGAACGCGGCGCGCTCTTTTCATATAATGGTCCCACTGAAAGGAGGCATGCCGATGGAGGTTGAAGTAAAAATAGACGCTGCGTATCTCAGGCTCAAGGCGGTCATATTCACTTTTGCCGTGACGGAGGAGGTCCGCACGGCGCTCAACCGGCTGGCAGAGAGTCCGCCGGAAGTTATCTCCGGCACAAGGGACGGCAAGCTGGAGGTGCTCGAGCCGGAGGAGCTCATAAGAATCTACGCCTGCGCCGGGCGCGTGTTCGCCGCCACATCAAAGGGCGAGTATGCGCTGCGCTTCCGGCTGTACGAAGCGGAGGCCCGCCTCGATCCCGGCCGCTTCGTGCGCATATCCAACTCTGAAATTGTCAACCTGAGGAAAGTGAAGAGCTTCGATTTGAGCTTCACCGGCACAATCTGCGTCGAGCTGGAGGACGGCGCGGTCACCTACGTCTCGAGGCGGTATGTCTCCAAGCTCAAAAAAATTCTGGGAGTATGAGGTGAGAAGCATGAGAAGAAAACTGGTTTTGCGCGGCCTGATGGGTCTGCCGCTCGGCCTGGCCTTGGGCTATGTGATAACAATCGTCAGCTCGCTCCTGAGCGCGGACGGCCGCTATGCCCCGTGCGCGCCGGAGCTCATCGCCGCGATGGGCAGCGAGCTCGCCGCGGTCGGCTTCCAGGCGCTGCTGTGCGCGCTGCTCGGCTTCGGCTTCGGCGCAGGCTCCGTGATATGGGAGCTGGAGGACTGGGGGCTTGTAAAGCAGACGGGCGTTTACTTTGCGCTCATTTCGCTCGTCATGCTGCCGATAGCCTATGTCTCGTACTGGATGGAGCACAGTCCGGGCGGGGTGCTGGTCTACTTTGGGATTTTCCT
>CAYXVA010000332.1:0-1863 GCA_964467975.1 uncultured Oscillospiraceae bacterium
GATAACAGGCTACGAGTTCCACGTCATACAGCTCGTGAGCCAGGTATGTCCGCACTATTTGATTCTGCCCTACCTCAAGGAGACGCTCGAGGAGATACGCACCCGCGAGCCGGAGAGCAAGTTCCCGTTCCGTGCGCGCATTGCCATCGCGGGCAGCGAGATTGACGACCCCGAGTTCACAAAGCTCGTCGAGATGTGCGGCGCGATGGTCGTGGCCGACCGCTACTGCTTCGGCAGCTTCCCGAGCCGCGAGCGCATAGAGATTGCCGAGGGAGAGGACGCCTTCGACGCGATATGCCGCCACTATCTGCACTGGAACCAGTGCGCACGCTTCATGGCCGGCGACAAGATAGACCAGCGCCACACCGAGCTCAAGCGGCTTGTCGAGGAGTTCAACGCCGACGGCATAGTCTACGAGAGCATGAAGTTCTGCGAGTTCTGGAGCTATGAAAAGGTGCTCGCCTCGCACGTCTTGCAGTCCGAGATGGGCATCCCCTGCTGCACTATCGAGAAGGAATACGCCCTGGGCTCTGTCGGCCAGCTCCGCACGCGCTTCCAGGCCTTTGTCGAGAGCCTCGAGATAAAGAAGATTCAGGCAAAGGAGGTAGGCTGATGAAAAACCCTATCACGGCCTTTATAGACAAGAAGCTGCAAAAGTTTGACCCGGTCTGGCAGGCCGAGAACGGAAAGGGCGGCCTGCGCAGCCGCTATCACGACAAGACCGGCATCGCCAAGTACCGCGAGTGGCGCGGCGTGCACGACACCTTCGCCGACTACCTCGCATGGCTGAACAACCTCAAGAGCATGGGACTCATGGTCGCGAAGGCCCCTCTGCCCGTGCTAAAAGGCATGTGGGAGTACCGCTGGATGGGCTCGTACCTCGGCACCTTCGCGTTCATTGACCGCCTCTTCGAGGGCTACCGCGGCCCCGAGCTCAAGATAGCGCACATGAACATGCACGCCATCGTGCAGAGCCTGACGAAGAAGATAGCGCTCATCCTCGCCAACGACAAGCGCTTGGGCGGCGGCCCGCTCTCCGACAGGCTCGTGCCCATGGACGAGGTGCTGCCCCCGCTCTTTATGACGGGCTTTGCAAACCTCATCCCTATCCCGCTGCAGACCCTGCCGGAGTTCATCATCTGCGACATAGACCAGCAGCTTGAGCCGTACTACATAGACGTGGCAGAGAGTTTCGGCCTCGCGGCCGACGTCTGCTCGCGCTGTTCGGCGGAGACGGGCGTCACGTTCAACGACGACTTCCCCATAATCGGCAAGGCCTTCCTCTCCACGAACATGCCCTGCAACGCCAGCGAGGCGACGAGCATGTTCCAGCGCCGCCGTATCGGTCTGCCCGACTTCCCCGTGACGCTCGCGATGATACACAACGAGCCGGGCGCGCACCCGTACTCCACGCAGATGCTGCGCGACGCGATAAAGTTCATCGAGGACGAGTATGGCGAGGTCTATGACTGGGACGCCCTCTTCGAGCGCGCCAAGCAGATGAACGAGCAGAACACTATTGAGCTCGAGAAGTGGGACTTCTTCAAGACCGAGTACAGCCCGCTCAGCGGCATCGCCGAGACGCTCTACCGCCTCTACTCCTGGGCCAGCGTCAACGGCCAGGAGGACTACTTCACGAAGGTCGACCGCAAGGTGATAAAGATAATGCGCCGCTGCTACGAGAAGAAGTACAAGCCCTTCGGCGGCAAGACGCGCCACCGCGCGTTCCTCTGGGGCCCGAGCGCGGTGTACTACACCGACTTCCCGACCTGGATACAGAACTGCTGGGGCGTCACAATTGTGCTGAACATGGACTCCACCATGGGCCACAACATGATAAGCACCGACGACCCCGAACAGACC
>CAYXVA010000333.1:0-1830 GCA_964467975.1 uncultured Oscillospiraceae bacterium
GGTCGGCGCGGGAGATAAGCTGTATGCACTGGGCGCAGGAGTCCGCGCGCTGGTCGAACTGCCCCGGCAGATACTCCACGGCGAACACCGCGTCCGCCGCGGGCAGCTCATACATGACGCTGTCGACTTGCGGCTCTGAGAACACGACAGGCAGGCACTTTTCAAAGAGCTCGGCATCTATGCCCTCGACGTCGTAGCGGTTCAAAAGCCGCAGGCCCGTGAGGCCGGAGACGCCGGGCAGGGTGCTGAACTCGGCGAGCGTGCGCTGCGCCTCTTCGTCGTAGGGCGCGCGCTTTTCCACATAAACTCTGTATACCATCTTCAGCCCTCCAGTGCCGCGAGCGCCCTCGCGCCTATGTCACGGCGATAGTACATGTCCTCAAAGCTGATCTTCCCCGCCTCGGCGTAGGCTTTGTCCACCGCCTCCCGCAGCGTGGGCGCGGTCACGCTCACGCCCAGGACGCGCCCGCCGTTCGTGACAAGCGTGCCGTCGGCGCTCTTCTTCGTGCCCGCGTGGTAGACCTCCGCGGCGCTGTCCGGTATTTGGCCGTCCACGAGCCCGGATATCGGCAGGCCCTTTTTGTAGCTCTTCGGGTACCCTCCCGAGGCGAGCACGAGGCAGCAGCAGCTCTTCTGCGACCACTTGACGTCCACCTCGGCGAGCCGCCCGGCCGTGACGGCCTCCATTATCGTCAAGAGGTCCGTTTCGAGCAGCGGCAGCACGACCTGGGTCTCCGGGTCGCCGAAGCGGCAGTTGTACTCGATAACCTTCGGCCCGTCCTTCGTGAGCATGAGCCCGAAGTAGAGGCAGCCGCGGAACGGTCTCCCCTCGGCGTTCATCGCGCGCGCGGTTGGCAGGAAAATTTTCTCCATGCACTCGGCAGCTATCTCCGGTGTGTAGTACGGGTTCGGCGCAATAGTGCCCATGCCGCCGGTGTTGAGCCCCCTGTCGCCGTCGAGTGCGCGCTTGTGGTCCATGCTGGACACCATCGGCACGAGCGTGTTCCCGTCCGTGAAGCTCAGCACGCTGACCTCCGGGCCCTCAAGGTACTCTTCTATGACGACGCGCGCGCCGCTCTCACCGAACGCCCTGTCGAGCATGGCGCTCTTGACGGCCGCGACGGCCTCCTCACGGGTCATGGCGACCACGACGCCCTTGCCGAGCGCGAGGCCGTCGGCCTTAACTACAATGGGAACGCTCGCGCTCTCTACGTATTTGAGCGCGGCCTCGGCGTCGTCGAACACCTCGTATGCGGCGGTGGGGATGCCGTACTTCTTCATGAGGCCCTTTGCGAACACCTTGCTGCCCTCGATCTCGGCCGCGCGCCTCTCGGGCCCGAAGCAGGGTATGCCCACGGCCTCGAGCGCGTCCACCATACCGAGGCAGAGCGGGTCGTCAGGCGTGACCACGGCGTAGTCTATGGCGTGGTCCTTGGCATAGGCCACGACGCCGTCGATGTCCGTTGCGGCGACATCGGCGCATATCGCGTCCCCGGCGATGCCGCCGTTGCCGGGCAGGACGTGTATCTCGCTCACCTTGGGGCTCCTGCCGAGCGCGCGCACAATGGCGTGCTCGCGCCCGCCGGAACCGATTACGAGTAGTTTCATTTTTTATCCCTCCATAGTGGATAGGCTTTTTGCCGCCGACCCGGCGGCGGGCTTTTCCTGGCACTCCGTGCGCATATTTGCGAGTCCGCTGCACGAGCATAGAGATACACTGGAACGCTGCTGCAACCCGTGCTGCGCACCCCGGGCGCAAACGCTTCGCTGCGTGCCTTTGCAAAGGCACTGCAAATTTGTCACCACGTCTCAAAAGGACTTTGTAGGGGA
>CAYXVA010000334.1:0-1823 GCA_964467975.1 uncultured Oscillospiraceae bacterium
TCGAGCGGCTTTATGTTCCGCACCATCGTGCTGCGCTCGAGCCCGACGCGCTCGGTAACTCCGCGCTCGACGGGGCGGGAAAGCTGATTAAGTGGCTTTGCGGCGGCCTGACGGCGGCGGTGATGACGGCGTTTACGCTTTATCTGAGCCTTTCGGGCGCGGTGACGGGCTCTGCCGACGCGCTCGCTTCCAAGGCGGCAAAAACGGCTATCTCGGCGGCGCTGCCTGTGGTGGGAGGTATAATTTCCGACGCTGCCGGTACGCTTGTGGCCGGCGCGGGACTGCTTCGCGGTGCGGTCGGCGCGCTAGGCGCCGTGGTGATTGCAGCGATATGCCTTGCGCCGTTTTTAGCGCTGGGGCTGCGATATCTCCTGTACAAGCTCGCCGCCGCGCTCGCGGGCTGTTTTACGGACAAGCGTTTGGCCGGGCTCATAGGCGACGTAGGCAGCGTGTTCGCCCTCATACTGGGCGTTACGGGGGCCTGCGCGGCGATGCTGTTTATATCCATACTTTCGGCAGTGAAGGCGGTGGGCGCGTGAGCGAAATCCTCTCAAGTTGGATACGCGCGCTGGTCGGTGCGGCAGTTTTCTGTGCGGTAGCGCTGACGCTCTGCCCCAAAGGACGCGCAAAGCGGGTGCTCAGTACGGCGTGCGCATGTGTCATGGCTATAGCGCTGCTCTCGCCGGTGGCGAAGGTGGACATGTCGTCGCTCTCGCAGGCCATAGGACGCTATTCTGCGGCCGCACGCTCGGTCACTCAGAGCGCCGAGGACGCCTCACAGCTTTACCAAAGGCGTGTCATAGAGCGCGAGTGCGAGGCATATATAATGGACAGGGCGGACGCGCTGGGCATAGGCGTTGCGAGCGTGTCGGTGACCCTCCGCTGGAGCTCAGACGGCTTCTGGTATCCCTGGGAGTGTACAATCTGCGCCGGCAGCGGGTATTCGCAGGCACTGGCCGACATCGTTGAGGGGGAGCTCGGCATAGGGCCGGACAGGCAAAACTGGGAGGCGGTGACGTGACACTCTCATTAAAAACCCTGGGCAAGTATAAATACATAATCTTGCTTGTCTTTTGCGCGCTGGTGCTGCTGCTCTTGCCGACTGGGAGCGGAAGCGATAAAGGCGCTCAGGAGGCCAGCGACGCCGAGGCGCGGCTCGAATACGTGCTCTCGGACATTGCCGGGGCCGGGCGCGTGCGCGTGCTGTACTCCGAAGAAGGGGCGGCCATAGTCTGCGACGGGGCAGACAGCGCGCAGGTGCGCTTGGCTATAGTTCAGGCGGTTTCGGCCTACACCGGGCTGGGCAGCGACAGGATAACGGTTCTGGCAATGGCAGACTAAATTTAGGAGGAAATAAGATGAAAAAGGCAAAGCGTAACATCATTATCGCAACGGTACTCGTGTTTGTCTGCGCGGCGGTGTATCTCAACTGGTCGTATAACCGCGCCGACAAAGCCGGCACCGTGAGCAGTGTGGACGGGGCGGACGACGGGCAGACTGTCAGCACAGACGACCAGGCGAGCGACTACTTCGCCCAGGCGCGGCTCACGCGACAGACCTCGCGCGACGAGGCGCTCTCGCTGCTTGAGACGGCGGCGTCGAGCGAGAGCGCTTCGCAGGAGACGATAGACAGCGCCATGGACGCGATAGCCGCAATGGCTACCTGGTCCATGCAGGAGACGCAGATAGAAAACCTGTTGCTCGCAAAGAACTTCGCCGACTGCGTTGTGTACATCTCATCTGACGGCGTGACGGTGGCCGTCCCGGCGCCGGTTGAGGGCTTGAGCGCGGCGAGCGTGGCGCAGATTACAGAGACCATCATC
>CAYXVA010000335.1:0-1822 GCA_964467975.1 uncultured Oscillospiraceae bacterium
CCATCAGCAGCGTGACCGCCTGGCGCTGTCCGCCGGAGAGCAGCCCCGCGCGGGAGGTCATGCGGTCCTCGAGGCCGAGCCCGAGCCGGGCGAGCTGCTCGCGGTAACGCGCGCGCTCGGCGTGCTTTATCCCCCAGGCGAGGGTGCGGCGGCGGCCGCGGCGGGCGGCGAGGGCCAGGTTCTCCTCGATGGTCATCGTCGGCGCGGTGCCGGTCATCGGGTCCTGGAACACGCGGCCTATCAGGGCGGCGCGCTTGTGCTCGCTCTGGCGGGTGATGTCCACGCCGTCGATGCTTATCGAGCCGCCGTCAACGTCGAACACGCCCGCGATGGCGTTGAGCATCGTGCTCTTGCCCGCGCCGTTGCCGCCTATCACGGTGACGAAGTCGCCGTCGTTGAGACGGAGGTTCAGGCCGCTGAGCGCAGTCTTGGCATTTATCGTGCCGGGGTTGAAGGTCTTGGAGACGTTTTTAAGCTCTAGCATTGTTCTTTTCCTCCTTGAGATTGGCGGAGCGCTTGCGCGCCGCGGCGGCTTTGCCCTTCCAGTAGGGGACGGCGAGGAAGAGCGCGACAATGAGTGCGGTGAATAGCTTGAGGTCGTTTGTGCCGAGGCCCAGCCTGAGCACTATCTGTATCACGAAGTAATAGACAATGGCGCCGACTGTGCAGCCGATAAGGCCGACGAGCACCTTGCCGTGCCCCCTGAGGAGCACTTCGCCGATTATCACGGCGGCGAGGCCAATCACGATTGCGCCGCGGCCCATGTCGACGCTGCTGCTGCCCTGGTACTGGGCGAGGATCCCGCCGGCGAGGCCGACCATGCCGTTCGAGATCATCAGGCCTATCACCGTGCCGCTGGAGGTGTTGATACCCTGTGCGCGGGCCATCTGGCGGTTCGCGCCGGTTGCCCGCAGTGCGCTGCCGGACTCGGTCTTGAAGTACCACCAGAGCAAAGCGATGATAACTACGGTTATTACAAGTAGTATCGGCAGCGGGTTATTCAGGTCGAGCGAGCGCACATAGCGGGACGAGACTATCAGGTCGTACTTGTCGACGCTTATCGCAAGCGTGGCCTGCGTCCCGGCCGAGGTGCCCCAGCCCATTATGCGCAAATTGACCGAGTAGAGCGCGAGCTGGGTGAGGATGCCGGAGAGTATCGCCGGAATTCCGCATTTCGTGTGAAAGAGCCCGGTGACCAGCCCGGCGAGCATACCAGCCAGCGTGGCTATCGGCAGTGCGAGCCAGGCATTCATTCCGTTTACCATGAGGAGCACGCACACGGCGCCTCCGGTGCCCAGCGTGCCGTCAACCGTGAGGTCGGCTATATCCAACACCCTGTAGGTGATATACACGCCCATGGCCATCAGGCCCCATATGAGTCCCTGACCGGCCACGCCGGGCAGGGAATTGATTAACGCTTGCAGAATGTCCATTGAGATAATGTCCTCCGTATTCGCCCGTGTGGGGGAGGCAGGCCTCCCCCGTGAGCGGTTGTGTTTTTTTACTCGATTACGACGTAGTCGTCCGGGACAGTGATGCCCAGCGCTTCGCAGTTGGCGGCGTTGTACATCTTGGTGACGTTCGGCGCGCTCTGGACGGCCATCGTGGAGATGTCGGCCTCGCCGGTCAGGATTTGGGCAGCCATCTCGCCGGTGGTATAGCCGATGTCGTAGTAGCTTATCGAAAGCGTCACGACGCCGCAGCCGGAGCAGATACCGCTCTCACCGGCGACCACGGGGACGCCCGCGGCGAGGACCACGTTGGCGATGGTCTCGGTGTTGCCGGCGGCGGTGTTGTCGGTCGGGATGTAAATGACGTCGGA
>CAYXVA010000336.1:0-1817 GCA_964467975.1 uncultured Oscillospiraceae bacterium
ACACGCGCCAGCCCAAAGGGCGAATTTCCTTTCGGGGGTCCGGGGACGCTTTCTCTTTTCAAGATAAAAGAAAGCGCCCCCGGAAAAGCCTTAAATTTTGCTGCAAAAAATAATAAAAATAAAGGAGCGATCCCCTTGCGTGAATTTGACCTGCCCTATGACAAAAAGACCTTGAAGCTGCACCTCGAGGACAAGAACTTCGCAGGGCTGCTTGAGGGCCGCCAGAGCAGCTATCCCGCCCCCGACGACCAGGCCGCCGTGGTCGCCGATGCGCTCGACAACCCCATCGGCTCCGAGAGGCTTGAGGAGCTCGCGCGCGGGAAGAAAAACGTCGTCATCATCTGCTCGGACCACACCCGCCCCATCCCCTCGAAGCTGATAACCCCCATGCTGCTCGGGCGCATCCGCTCGGTGAGCCCCGACGCGCGCATCCGCCTGCTTATCGCCACCGGTTCGCACCGCGCGACGACGCGCGAGGAGCTGCTCGCCAAGTTCGGCGAGGACATAGTCGCGAACGAGGAGATCGTCGTCCACGACGCGCGCGACAAGGCCAACCTCACGCAGATAGGCACCCTGCCGAGCGGCGGGCCGTGCATCATCAACAGGATAGCCGCCGAAGCCGACCTGCTCATTAGCGAGGGCTTTGTTGAGGCGCACTTCTTCGCCGGGTTCTCCGGCGGGCGTAAGAGCGTGCTCCCCGGCATCTCGGCCTATGAGACCATCATGGCCAACCACTCCGGCCCAAACCTCGCCGACGCCAACACCCGCACCGGCAACCTCGCGCACAACGTCGTACACGAGGACATGGTCTACGCCGCCCGTGCCGCGAAGCTGGCCTTTATAGTCAACGTCGTGCTCAACGGCGAGCGCAAGATTATCGGCTGCTTCGCCGGAGACGCCCAGGCCGCGCACGAGCGCGGCTGCGAGCTGCTGCGCTCCCTCGCGGGCGTCGAGCGCGTCGAGTGCGACATTGCTGTTGTCACCAACGGCGGCTTCCCCCTCGACCAGAACCTCTACCAGACCACCAAGGGCCTCTCCACCGCGGACGCCCTGCTGCCCGAGGGCGGCGTGGTGATAATGGTCGCCGGCTGCCGCGACGGACACGGCGGACAGGACTTCTACGACAACGTCGCCAACGCCGCGAGCCCGGCTGAGTTCCTCGAAAAGGCCGTGCACACCCACTTCAGCGAGACGGCCGGCGAGCAGTGGACAAGCCAGATCCTCGCCAAGACGCTGGTGCGCCACCCGGTCATCTACGTCAGCGACCTCGTAGACCCCGCGCTGATAACCGGCCTCGGCATCCGCCTCGCCAAAACCCCCGACGAGGCGCTGGAGATGGCCTTCGAGCTCAAAGGCCGCGACGCCCGCGTCGCCGTGGTCCCCAACGCCCCCGGCGTTGTGATAAACGCCTGAGCGGCATATACGCCCCTGCCAACCGGCAAAGCGGCCCGAATCCGGGCGGCTTTGCCGGTTTTTTGCCGCGCAAGAAGCAATTTATGAGCAAATAGGTTTGCTCATAAGATAGTAATGGTATATAATGAAAAACAACGCAGGAAACCAATAATTGCGCACATGCAACCGAAATGCGGTTTACTTCGCGAAAGAATCTCGTTATGCTGGGGGACAGAAACAATGGCTTTACATGACAGGCTGATAGAATTCAGGAAACAAAGCGGCATGTCCCAGCTGGAGGCGGCCGAGGCGCTCGACGTGTCGAGGCAGGCCATTTCCCGCTGGGAGACAGGCGCAGCGAGGCCGAGCACGGAAAAGCTTATCGCGCTCAGCCGCCTGTACGGCGTGCCGCTCGACGAGCTGGT
>CAYXVA010000337.1:0-1787 GCA_964467975.1 uncultured Oscillospiraceae bacterium
CGTCAGGTGCGCGACTTCGCGGCGGACGCGGAGGAGCTGGGCGTGCTCGGCGGCCAGCAGGACCACGTTTTTGCCGAGACCTCTACTTATACGAACCCGCTCGACGCCGTCAAGTTCATACAGGAAACCGGCGTCGACGCCCTCGCTATCAGCTACGGCACGCAGCACGGCGCGAGCAAGGGCAAGAACGTCAAGCTCCGCTGCGAGATAGCCATCGCGATAAAGGAGTGCATAAACCGCCTGGGCATCTTCTGCGCGCTGGTGAGCCACGGCTCGTCCACCGTGCCGCAGTACATCGTAAAGGAGATAAACGACCTCGGCGGCGACATCCAGAACGCCTATGGCATCCCCGTAAACGAGCTCATGGCCGCCATCCCCTGCGGAATACGCAAGATAAACGTCGACACCGACATCCGCCTCGCCGTCACGCGCAATATGAAGGAGCTCTTCGCCACTCGCCCCGAGCTGCAGTCGAGCCCCTCTATCGGCGGTGTATACAAGCTGCTCGAGGAGAAAAAGACCGCCTTCGACCCGCGCGTGTTCTTCCCGCCTATCATGGACACCGTGCTGACCGGCAACATCCCCGACGACGACGTCGCCGTGCTCATGGAGCGCGTCGAGCAGGGCGTCAAGGAGGCCGTCGGCTCCCTTATCGTCAACTTCGGCTCCTACGGCAAGGCCCCGCTCGTCGAGCTCAAGACGCTCGAGGACATGAAGGCCTTCTACGCCAAGTGAGGTGCCGGATATGAAGCATCTGTACTTAAACCTCAAGCGCTTTGACGTGCCGGCGGAGTTCGGCGGCGTCAACCGCGTCGCTCCCATAGCCGACTGGGGCGCGTTCATCGTGAACAGCACGCAGGACGCGCTCGCCAAGTACGACGCGAGCGAGGTCGAGTTCGCGCAGTTCTTCCCCGAGGCGCATCTGCTCGGCGCGGCGGCGGCGAAGAAGCCCGGCAGCCCCGTCAAAGTCGGCTGCCAGGGTGTACACCGCGCGGACACCGCCGTGGGCGGCAACTTCGGCGCATTCACGACGCTCCGCCCGGCGAGCGCGGCCAAGGCGCTCGGCTGCGAGTGCGTCATAATCGGCCACTGCGAGGAGCGCAACTTCTACAACGACACCTTCTCCGAGGCCGGGCTGAGCGACCCTTCCGCCACGAACCGCATACTCAACCAGGAGATACTCCGCGCCACGGAGCGCGGCCTTGACGTGCTCTACTGCATCGGCGAAAAAAGCGAGGAGCAGCCCGAGTGGCAGTCCGTACTCGGCAAACAGCTCGACGAAGGTCTCGCGGGCGTGGACAAGAGCAAGGTCGTCATAGGCTACGAGCCGGTTTGGAGCATAGGCCCCGGCAAGACTCCGGCGGGCAAGGACTACATCACCATGATAGCGCGCTTTGTAAAGGAGCACACCGGAGGCATGGACGTGGTCTACGGCGGCGGGCTAAAGACCGACAACGCCGAGATGCTCGCCTCGATAGACGAGATAGACGGCGGGCTTATCGCGCTCACGCGCTTCACCGGCGAGATAGGCTGGTACCCCGACGAGTATCTGGAGATAATCCGCACCTACCTTGGAAAGTGAGGAAACTGCATTGAAGCTGGACTTTGAATACGGCAACGGCCTCATGAGCGCCGAGCTGCCGGACAACACCGACGTATTTATCCCCGGCACGACCGTGCCGGACCCCGAGTGCCTGCCCCAGGACTGGGACACGCTCTATAACGCCACGCTCGAGAGCATCCGCCACCCGCTGGGCATGCCGCCGCTGCGCGAGCTCGCGGGAAAA
>CAYXVA010000338.1:0-1786 GCA_964467975.1 uncultured Oscillospiraceae bacterium
CGTTGAACGCGCCCTGCGCGTAGTTGTACTTTTCTGCGGCTTCCATAAGCGGACGAAGCGGAACGAGCATTTTTATATCCTCCTTTATTCTTTGTCGGCGGCGTAGACGAATTTGCCAGCCGAGCAAGTGGCAAGTACGTCGAGCTCGGGCGAGAGGACGACGAAGTCCGCGTCCTTGCCGACAGCTATGTCGCCGCGGCGGTGGTACTCGCCGATGAGCTTTGCGGGGTTGGCGGTGAGCAGCGGTAGTATGCGCTGCGTCTCAGTGCCGGTGAAGCGCTTTATGTTCTTCACGGCCTGGGCGAGCGTGAGCGTACTGCCCGCGCGTATATTTGTGCCGGAGATCATCGCGTCGCCGTCGGTGACGGTGACGGGATTGATGCCCAGCATGTACTCCCCGTCGGGCAGGCCCGTGGCCTGCATTGAGTCGGTTATGGCGACGACCTTGTCCCAGCCCTTGCACTTTAAGAGCATGCGCACCGTGCCGGGGTGCAGATGCCGCCCGTCGCATATCGCCTCACAGTATACGTCGCTCTCGAGCACGGCTCCCATGACCGCGGGTCGGTGCTGGTGGAAGAGGCTCATGACGTTGAAGGTGTGCGTGCAGCTCGTAACGCCGCGGCGTATGGCCTCGCTCGCGGTCTCATAGTCGGCGTCGGAGTGGCCGACGGCCATGACGCACTCGCCGCGCAGCTCGCCGAGCATGTCGAGCACGCCGGGTACCTCCGGGGCCACGGTCATGTAGCGCACGCGGCCCTGCGCCTTGCGCTGGTAGCGGCGGAAGAGCCCGGCGTCTCCCTCGCGCAGCAGCTCGGGCGGCATCGCGCCCTTGTATTTTTCGCACAGGAAGGGGCCTTCCAGGTGTATGCCGAGGCACTTCGCGCCGGGGAGCGGCCTGTCCATGAACTCGCACACGGCGTCAATGGCGCGCATAGTCGCCTCCTCGGTGTCGGTGAGGATGCTTGCGAGGAAGCCGGTGACGCCCTGGCTTGCGAAGAAGCGCGAGAGCTTGGCAAGCTGCTGGTAGTCCGCGGCGTTTATATCCACGCCGTCGCCGCCGTGGGTGTGTACGTCTATGAAGCCCGGCGAGAGGATGTTGCCCTGGAGGTTGAGCACCTCGCAGCCCTCGCGCTCGAGGGAGTCGCCTATGGCGGCGATGCGGTCGCCGACGACGAGCACCTCGGTGTTCACGAGCTGCCCGCCGGTGAAAACCGGGCCACCTGTAAGTATCGTCCTCCTCATATCAGAAGGGGAGGGCGCTGGCCGTGGCGTTGGCGAATATCGCCGCGTCCGGGTGGTTTTGGAGCAGCGTCACGGGGAAGGCCGCGCTGACCTCGCCGTAGGCCGCCTGGCGCACCACGCCGCGGTGCCAGTCGCGGAACACGCCGAGGCGGACTTTGCGCGCGGAGAGTATCTGCTTTATGCCTATCGTGACGGCTTTGTTGGGCATGGCGATTATCGCGCCGCCCCGGTCGCCTATCGCGTTGGCGGTCTTGGTCTCGGGAGTGAGCATGAGCACGCGGGTGCCGAGCTGCGCGAACTCCTCCGGCGTGAGAGACGGCTGCGCCTCGTTGAACGCGAGATGGCCGTTGATGCCTATCCCGCCGAAGGCTATGTCCACGCCGCCGAGCTCTTCAATCAGCCGGTCCACCTTCCCAGGGTCGGCCGGGTCGGGGAACACGCGCTGTTCCTCCGGCATGAGCAGCTCGGGGTCTACCTTCGTGTAGACCGTGTTGCGCATGAAGCCCCGGAAGGAGAGAGGGCTCTCTATGTCGATGTACGTCCC
>CAYXVA010000339.1:0-1765 GCA_964467975.1 uncultured Oscillospiraceae bacterium
GCTACGCTGCTGTCATGCTCGGCTACACTGAGCTTGGCTTCCTCGGCGGCATGGCCGTCCCCGCCGTCGTCCGCTACGGCTACGGCTTCGTTCAGGGCGCTGACGCCGCCGCTGCCGAGCTGGGCATCGACGTCAACATCAAGTACATCTACGGTGGCCTCTTCTACGGCAACGCCGACATCACTGCCGTCATGGACACCTGGTACAATGCCGGCACTGAGGTCGTGTTCGCCTGCGGCGGCTCCATCTACACCTCCGCCTGCGAGGCTGCTGCCAAGGTCGGCGGCAAGGTCATCGGCGTCGACGTTGACCAGAGCGGCATCATCGACGGCAACTACGGCGAGGGCATGACCGTGACCTCCGCCATGAAGGGCCTTGCGGCCACCGTCGACCACATGCTCTCCGAGGTCGTTGCGGGCAACTTCGCCGACCACGGCGGAAAGATCGAGACCCTCGGCCTCGTCTCCGGCGACGATCCTGAGCTGAACTACGTCCAGATCCCGATGGAGACCACCCAGTGGAGCGACAGCTTCACCCAGGAGGACTACATCGCTCTCGTCGGCGATATGTTCGATGGGACCATCACCGTCTCCGACGACACCTCTGTCGAGCCCACCGTCACCACCGTCACCGTGGATTATCAGGGCTCCATCGTCGGCTAAATCACCCAATTTCTGACGCGGAATGCCGCGGCCTTCGGGCCGCGGCATTTTTTACGGCATTTTTTGCAATCTTTTGCTATTTAGTTTGAAATTCGACCATGGATATAGTATAATACAATAAGTTTAAACAATGAGTTTAAATTAACCTGCGGCGAAGCATGCCATCGCCGACTGTTTTGAGAGGGAGGATGGTCAGTATTGGAACAGCCGTACGCAATTGAAATGCGTCACATAACCAAGCGCTTCCCGGGTATCATCGCCAACGATGACATAACGCTGCAGCTCAAACGGGGCGAGATACACGCGCTGCTTGGCGAAAACGGCGCGGGGAAGAGCACGCTGATGAGCGTACTCTTCGGCCTTTACCAGCCGGAAGAGGGCGAAATCTACAAGGACGGGCAGAAAGTCGAGATAAAAGACCCGAACGACGCCACGGCACTGGGCATAGGCATGGTGCACCAGCACTTCAAGCTCGTCGACGTGTTCAGCGTGCTTGACAACATCATACTAGGCGCGGAGACGACAAAGTTCGGCTTTATCCAGACCGCAGAAGCCAGGAAAAAAGTCGGCGAGCTCTCCGAGCGCTACGGCCTGAACATCGACCTCGACGCCAAGATTGAGGATATCACTGTCGGCATGCAGCAGCGCGTTGAGATACTAAAGATGCTCTACCGCGAAAACGAGATACTTATCTTCGACGAACCCACGGCCGTGCTGACGCCTCAGGAGATAGACGAGCTGATGGAAATAATGCGCAACCTCGCCGCCGAGGGCAAGAGCATACTCTTCATCTCCCACAAGCTCTCGGAGATAATGGCGGTGTCCGACCGATGCACCGTGCTCCGCAAGGGCAAATACGTCGGCACTGTCGAGACGGCCAAGACCACCAAGGAGGAGCTCTCCCGGATGATGGTCGGCCGCAACGTTTCCTTCACTGTGGACAAGCCCCCCGCAAAGCCCGGGGACGTGGTCCTCGAGGTGAAGGGGCTCACCATGGCCTCCAAGGTGCACAAGAACAACGCCGTGAAAAACGTCAGTTTCAAGGTGCGCCGCGGCGAGATAGTCTGCATCGCCGGCATAGACGGCAACGGCCAGACCGAGCT
>CAYXVA010000340.1:0-1765 GCA_964467975.1 uncultured Oscillospiraceae bacterium
CGAGCGAGACGGTCTCGAAGCTCGAAAACTCGCGCTATCTGGTGCGCGTGCCGAATCAGGCCGACCGCAGGACCTCGTACGTAGAGCTGACGGCGAAAGGGCGCGCGGCGGCGCAAGAGGCCGTCAAACAGCGCGTGCAAAGGCATGAGGAGATGTTCGCCTGCCTAGATTCGGGGGAAAAAGAGGCGCTGCTGCGTCTGCTTGGCAAGCTCAACGCCGACTGGGAAGAGCGCTTCCCCTCCGGTATGCGGCGGCACTCCGGGCACGGAAAGGGGGCGTAGCGGCACATGTGGAAGTATATTAGGCCGTATTTGCACTACGCGCTGCTGGCGGCGCTCTTCATGGTAGGCGAGGTGTCGGTGGACCTGATACAGCCGGGGCTCATGAGCCGGATCGTCGACGACGGCGTGCTCGGGCTGAGCAGCGGCGGCGTCGGGGAGCTGCAGCTCATATGGTCGCTGGGCATACGCATGGTGGTCATCGTGGTGCTGGGCGGGTTAAGCGGGTCGCTCAACAACGTCTTTGTACATATGTCCGGACAGAACATAGGCAACGACATCCGAAAGGACTGCTTTCGCAAGATTATGACCTTCTCCTTCCCGCAGGTCGACCGTTTCGGCACGGGTTCGCTGGTGACGAGGGTCACGAACGACATCACTCAGGTACAGACCTTCGTGTCGCAGTTTGTGCGAGGCATGATACGCACGTCGATGCTGATGTTCGGCAGCATCTACTGCATGTTCACTCTCAACCGCGACTTCGGCTTAATCGTCCTGTGCGCCCTCCCGCTGACCGTGGGCTGCCTTGCGTTCTGTATGGTGAAGGCAAACCCGCTTTTTACAAAGCTGCAGTCGCAGCTCGACGGGATCAACTCCATAATGCAGGAGGACGTGGCCGGGATACGCATCATCAAAGCCTGCGTGCGCGAAATCTATGAGCGCGTGCGCTTTGGGAAGGCCAACGACGAGCTGGTCAAAACGCAGCTGCGTGTGCTGGTTATCTTCGCCTTCATGAACCCGGTCATAAACGCGCTGATGTACGTCGTGGTCGCGCTCATACTGCTGGCGGGGTCGTTCGACGCCGCCGCCGGCAGCGCCACGCCCGGCGGCATTATGGCGGCCATCACGTACACGACGCAGCTGCTCAACGGCACACTCATGCTGGTGATGCTGATACAGAACATTTCGAGGGGCATCGCCTCCTGGCGGCGTGTCAGGGAGATACTCGACAGCGAACCTGACTTGAAAGACGGCGCCTTCACGGGGGAGAGCGGCGTCCGCGGCGAGGTGGAATTCAGGGACGTGAGCTTTGCCTACCCGGGGAGCGACAGGCCCGTGCTCAACCATGTGAGCCTGAAAGTGCGCCCGGGGGAGACCTTCGCCATAATTGGCGCGACGGGCTGCGGCAAGACGACCATGGTGAGCCTGGTGCCGCGGTTTTACGACGTCACGGACGGCGCGGTGCTGGTGGACGGCGTGGACGTGCGCGAGTACAACCAGCACGAGCTGCGCAGCAGGATTGCCTTTGTGCTGCAGCGCAGCGAGCTCTTCAGCGACACGCTCGCGGGGAACATCGCCTGGGGCGCGCCGGGCGCGTCTCAGGAGCGGATTTGCGAAGCCGCCCGTACGGCGCAGGCGGACGAGTTCATTTCCGCCATGCCGGAGGGGTATCGGACGATGGTCGCCGAGCGGGGCATGAGCCTGTCCGGCGGGCAAAAACAGCGCGTATCTATCGCGAGGGCGGTGCTCAAAGGGGCGGAGAGCAT
>CAYXVA010000341.1:0-1754 GCA_964467975.1 uncultured Oscillospiraceae bacterium
GCGCTCCTCGACAGGCTTGCCCATGAGCTCGGCGGCGCGGCCGGAGACGTAACGGTGGCTCGTGCCGTGGAAGCCGTAACGGCGCACGCCGTCGTTGGTGTAGTAGTCATACGGCAGGGCGTACATGAACGCCTTTGCGGGCATGGTCTGGTGGAACGCGGTGTCGAACACGCCGACCTGGGGCACGTCCTTGCCCATGACCTCGACGCAGGCGTTGATGCCGGTGATGTTGGCGGGGTTGTGCAGCGGGGCAAAGGGGGTGCAGTCCTCAAGCGCCTTCATGACCTCGTCGGTGATAAGCACGCTGCTGGCAAAGGCTTCGCCGCCGTGGACGACGCGGTGGCCGACAGCGTCGATCTCCTTCATGGAGCCGACAACGCCGTACTCGGCGCTGGTGAGCTTGTCGATGACCACGGCGATGGCCTCGGCGTGGCTGGGCAGGGGGATGTCCTCGTTGAACACCGGCTTGCCGCCGACCAGCGGGGTGTGCTTCAGGTGGCCATCGATGCCGATGCGCTCGCACAGGCCCTTGGCAAGGAGCTGCTCGCCCTCCATGTCGATAAGCTGATACTTGAGGGAGGAGCTGCCGGCGTTGATTACCAATACTTTCATTTGTTATCTTACCTCTCTATGCTCTTGTCAAATTGGGCTTTTAATAGTAATATTAAAATACTTCTTTATTCTATCCCGATAACGGGGAAAACGCAAGAGCTTTCTGGAGGAGCGGGCATGAAAATTGCAGGCATAGTCGCCGAATACAATCCCTTCCACAACGGCCACGAGGCCCATATAGCCGCCACGCGCGCCACGCTGGGCGAGGACACAGGCATCGTCTGCTGCATGTCCGGCGACTTTGTGCAGCGCGGCGAGCCGGCGCAGTGGTCGAAGCTCGCCCGCGCCGAGTGCGCCGTACGCTGCGGGGCGGACGTGGTGTTCGAGTTGCCCTTGCCGTGGGCGCTCTCGAGCGCGGAGGGCTTTGCGCGCGGCGCGGTGGGGCTGCTCGAGCGCCTGGGCGTCGTGGACTACCTCTCTTTTGGCAGCGAGAGCTCGAGCGTGGAGCCGCTCGAGCGCATAGCCGAGACCCTGCTCGACCCGACGGTGAACGCCGCCATACGCGACGAGTGCGCCTCCGGCGAGAGCTACGCCGCCGCGAGGCAGCGTGTGCTCGAGCGCGTGTTGGGCGAAGGCGCGGCGCACATAGAGTCGCCGAACAACATCCTGGCCGTGGAGTACATCAAAGTCCTGTACGACCTGAGCTCGCGCATAAAGCCGTTGGCAGTGCAGCGGAAAGGCGCGCAGCACGACGCCCCGGCGAGCGGCCGCATCCGCTCGGCGAGCGAGCTGCGCACGATAACTGCCGCCGGAGGTGACATACAAAAGTTCATGCCCGGCGCGGCGCACCAGGTGCTCGTGCGTGAGCGCGAGCAGGGGAGAGGGCCGGTGCTGCTCAGGAGCCTTGAGGTGGCAATGCTCTCGCGTCTGCGTATGCTGGGTAGGGAGGACTACGCCGCGCTGCCGGACGCCTCCGAGGGGCTTGAAAACCGCCTGATGGCCGCTGTGGAAGCGCCGTCGCTCGACGGCGTGCTCGCCGCGGCCAAGAGCAAGCGCTATGCCCTTTCCAGGCTGCGCCGCATGTGCATGTGCGCGTGCACCGGCGTCCGGGCGGGCATGAACGAGGGAACTCCGCCTTATGCGCGTCTGCTCGCCGTGAGCTCGCGGGGCCGCGAGATACTGCGGCTCATAGAGGGGCGCAG
>CAYXVA010000342.1:0-1750 GCA_964467975.1 uncultured Oscillospiraceae bacterium
CGCTCTTCGCCATACAGAACTCCGGCAAGAAGCTCACCAGCATCGACCTCAAGACCCCGGGCGGCAAGGAGGCCATGCTCAAGCTGCTCGACGGCGCGGACATCTTCCTCACAAACGTGCGCCTGCCGAGCCTGGGCCGCCTCGGCCTCGACTACGAGACGCTGCATGCGCGCTGGCCGAGGCTCATATACGCGCACTTCTCCGGCTTCGGCACCAAGGGCCCGGACGCCGCGAAGCCCGGCTTCGACTCGACGGCGTTCTGGCTGCGCAACGGCCCGCTGGCCGACTGGCAGGCGCCCGGGAGTTTCCCCTTCACTCCGACCTACGCCTTTGGCGACATGGCGACGAGCAGCGCGTTTTTCTCCGGCATACTCATGGCCGTGCTCGGCCGCGAAAAGACCGGCGAGGGCACCTTTGTGAGCACTTCGCTCCAGGCCAGCGGTATCTGGTGCAACGCGATTGGCGTAGTCTCCCACCAGAAGCAGTTCGCGGGCGACCGCGTGAGCGACCCGCTGCGCCCGAGCGACCCGTTCAGCCATTTCTACAAGTGCGGCGACGGGCGCTACATCGGCGTGTTCGACAACGAGTACCGCCGCGAGCTGGCCAAGTTCGCGAACCTGTTCGGCATCCCCGAGATTCTCGACGACCCGCGCTGCGCCTCGCTCGAGGAGCTCGCCCGCACCGACGCCGTGGTGGAGGTCGTGACGAAGCTCAACGAGATTTTCCTCACAAGAAGCAGCGCCGAGTGGATCGCCTACCTCGAGGAGAACAACGTCTCCTGCGAGCTCATGCGCCGCCTGAGCGACGTGAGCACCGACCCGCAGGCCATAGCCAACGGCTATGTCGAAGAGGTCGAGTTCAAGGACGGGCTCAAGGTCATGATGCCCTGCCCGCCGGTCAAGTTCTCCGAGTACGGCACAAGGCCATACACGCCCGCGGGCGTGCTCGGTGCCGACACCGACGAGGTGTTCCGCGGCCTGGGCTATTCCGACGAAGAAATCGCCGAGCTGCGCGAGAGCGGCTCTATAATATAATCAAGGAGGAAGCACATGAAAATCGTCCTTACCGAGGTCCCATACACCAAGGACCGCGACATAAGCGTGGAGAAGTCCTGCTGCCCAGAGAGCGCGGAGCTCAAAATCGCCGTCTACGACGAGCACAGCGACGACAACAGCGCGTTCTACGAGGAGATCCGCGACGCGGACATCATCGTCAACGGCTACGTCTACTTCGGCAAGAAGGAGATAGACGCGCTCGAGAAGTGCCGCATCATCTCCTTCCAGTCCACCGGCTACAACGAGGTTGACATGGACTACGCCACAGAGAAGGGCATAGGCGTCTGCTCCATCCTCGACTACTGCACCCAGGAGACGGCTGAAAACGCTATGGCGCTCATGCTTAACCTCCAGCGCAGCATCCGCCTCTACGACAAGAGCGTGCAGGAAGATCACGTCTGGGACTACCTCGTTGCCAAGCACGTTCACATGAAGCGCATCGCCGGCCAGGTCATGGGCATCGCCGGCCTCGGCCGGATAGGCCAGAGCGTCGCGCGCAAGGCTATGGCCTTCGACATGCCTGTTATCGCCTACGACCCCTACCTGCCGCCGAAAATCGCCGAGGACATGGGCGTGAAGCTCGTCGACTTCGACACGCTGCTCGCCGAGAGCGACGTCATATCCATACACATGAACCTCACCGACGAGAACTACCACATCTTCAACAAAGAGGCCTTCTCCAAGATGAAGAAGAA
>CAYXVA010000343.1:0-1748 GCA_964467975.1 uncultured Oscillospiraceae bacterium
ATCTTCTCGCCGTCCTCGTAATAACGGGTGCAGGCCTCGGTGGTGATGGTGAAGCCCTGGGGCACCGGCATGCCGATGTTGGTCATCTCGGCGAGGTTAGCGCCCTTGCCGCCCAAAAGCTCACGCATGTTGGCGTTGCCTTCGGAAAACAGGTAAACGTACTTTTTGCTCATCCTTCAACGTCCTTTCAGAATATATGAAGTTTTTAACCAGCAAAGTGTTTGACACGATTCAGACGTATCATACAACCGTAGGAAGTATATCATCTTTTTAACCAATGTTCAAGCAAAATCTTTGCATTTTTACGGGCCAATATTCATGGTTTTCGCCCGAAAAATGCGCCGTTTTCCCGTCAGGTTGCATCCACGCGGCAAAGCGCGTCCGAAACGGCGGCAAATTCCTCAATTCCCAGGGCCTCCCCGCGCGCGGTGGGACTCACCCCCGCGCGCTCGAGCGCGGCGCACACCTCGTCGCGCGTGTACGCGCCGAGTCCGTGGGTGAGCGCGTTGGAGAGCGTCTTGCGCCGCTGCGAAAACGCTGCGCGCACACAGCGGAACATGAGCTTCTCGTCACGCACGGCGCAGGGGGGCGCTTTTCTCGGCGTGAGCGCGACGACGCTGCTCGTCACTTTCGGGCGCGGCATGAAGCACTCGGGCGGCACGTCGAAGAGCTTTTTCACCTCGCAGTGCCAGTTCACGAACACGCCGAACGCGCCATAGTCCTTCGTGCCCGGCGCGGCGGCGAGGCGCAGCGCGACCTCGCGCTGGATCATGACCGTTATCCGCTCGAAGCACCCGGCCTCTATAAACGCCGCGAGCAGCGGCGTGGTGACGCTGTAGGGCAGGTTCGCGCACACGATAGGGCGCAGTTTTCCCGCGCGCTCGCGGACTATCTGCGCCAAGTCGAGCTTGGCCGCGTCGCCCCAGACGACCTCGACGTTATCATACCCGCCGAGCGTCTCCGCCAAAACGCCGCGAAGGGCGTGGTCGAGCTCTATCGCCACGACCTTGCCCGCGCGCTGCGCAAGCTCACCCGTCAGGCAGCCGACGCCGGGGCCGACCTCGAGCGCGAGCGTATCTCCGTCCGCGCCGGAGGCCTCGGCTATGCGGCGCGGGACGCTCGGCTCTATCAGGAAATTCTGGCCCAGAGCCTTGGAAAAGCGGAAGCCGTGCCGCTCGAGCAGGGCCTTAATTTCGCTCGGGCTTGTCAGGTTCACTTCGCGCACCTCGCCGAGAGCGCCGCGCCTATTGCGGTGGCGCAGACGCTGTTTTCGGGCACGAAGTAGTCGAGGCCGTAGCCCGCGACAAAGCGCGCGAAGTTCGCCCTCGACGGCGCGGAGCCGGCCATCGCGCCGGTCACGACGACGCTCTCGGCGCCGCAGCCGCGGCAGGCGATGAGACTCATCGTGCCTATGACCTGGAACACGAGCGTCGCGAGGCCGGCGGCCCAGTCGTTTTCGCTCGCGTCCGGGTTGCGCCGCGCCAGGTTCGAGGCGGTGAGCTCGGCGGCGAGCTGGCCGTGCATCTCCACGAAGTCGCCAATCGTGAGGTCGACGCTGTTCGTGTTCCCGGCCATGGCCATCGCGTCAAAAACGCGCATGTCCGTCACGCCGAGCACCTTTTCCGCGAGGCCGCTGAGCGTGCCCGCGCCGACGCCGGTGCCGCACAGGTGGGTGAATTCGTCGCCCTTCGCGTGTACGAAGGCCGTGCCCGTGCCGATGCTCGCGACGATGATGTTGTCGCGCCCGG
>CAYXVA010000344.1:0-1720 GCA_964467975.1 uncultured Oscillospiraceae bacterium
GGCCTGCGGCCTCGCAAATATAGACCACGGAGTGCCGGCGAAGCCAATGCACGGGTTCAGAGGCTCCAACGTAAGGAAGTTTAGGGATAGCAACGTACGATTAGCGTAAACCCGATTCCAGCGCGAGCGCTGTGTGCCGTATAAATTAAGCACCAAAAGCGAATTTCCTTTCGGGGGTCCGGGGACGCTTTCTTTTTATCTGACAAAAGAAAGCGCCCCCGGAATGGTTAAATTATTACAAAGAAGATAATTAGAGAGAACATCCCCGAGGTGCAGCCATGCCTGATTACATTATCCCCGCCGGTTACGGCGAGGCGGAGTATATAGACAAAAAATCGCGCTTCATCGGCCAGGTTCAGCACGTGGAGAGCGTGTCGGAGGCCATGGCCTTTGTGGAGACCGTGCGGAAAAAATACGCCGACGCGACGCACAACGTCTGGGCTTATGTCCTCGCCGACGGGCAGATGCGCTGGTCGGACGACGGCGAGCCCGGCGGCACAAGCGGCCAGCCGACGCTCAATGTATTCCGCTCGGCGAACGTGTGCGACGTCGTGTGCGTCGTGACGCGCTACTTCGGCGGGACGCTGCTCGGCTCCGGCGGGCTGGTGCGGGCATACTCCAAGGCCGCGAGCATGGCACTTGAGGCCGCGGGCAGGGCGCGCATGGCCGAGTGGCAGCGCGTCGCCGTCGAGTGCTCATACGCGCAGTACGAGCGCGTGCGACGGCTGCTTGAGGACCTGGGCGCGGCGGACATGGCCGGGGATTTCGGCGAATACGTCACCGTCACGGCGCTGCTTCCGGCCGGGACAGCTCAGGAGGCCGCCGCGAGGCTGACGGATATGACGGCGGGCGGCGCGCGAGTGACGCAGCTCGGCGGCGTTTTCCGCCCGCAGAAGATAGAGGAGGAGTAAACCGTGGAATTCCGTTTGGCAAAACCCGAAGAATTTGCACGCGTGCGCGATTTTTACTGGGCGTTCATTGACGTCATGGAAGGCGGCGAGTTCGACCCCGGCTGGCGCAAGGGTGTGTACCCGTCCGACGCCGAGCTCACGAACGCGCTCGGGCGCGGCGAGCTCTACATTTTGGAGGACGCCGGGGAGATAGCAGCGGCAGTCATTATAAACAACGAGTACAACCCCGGCTATGAGGGCTTGCCCTGGCGGGTGGAAGCCGCGCCGGAGCGGGTTTTCATGCTCCACGCCCTGGGCGTGGACCCGGCGCGGCAGGGCCGGGGCGTCGCCAAGCGCGTGGTCGCCGAGTGCCTGGCCGCGGCGCGCGAAAAGGGCGCCGAGTGCGTCCGCCTGGACGTCCTGGGCGGAAACGAGCCGGCCGAAAAGCTCTACCTCGCCATGGGCTTCTACTTTATCGAGGCCAAAACGATGTTCTACGAGGACACGGGCTGGACGGAATTCCGCATGTTCGAGTATGCTTATTGAGTTTGCATAAAACTTAAACTAATTCTGGGGCGCTTTCTTTTGTCTTGGCAAAAGAAAGCGTCCCAGACCCCGAAAGAAAGCCGCTTTGGTGCGTGTCGGTACGATATGGTGCGCCGTAGTTCGGGTGCCTACTATTGTTTAGGCTGGCATCCCTAAACTTGAATTTAGTTCCCTCATCGCCGACCGCAGTTTGGCGCTAACGCGCCCGCCGCTGCGTAGTAAGTTGCTGCTGCGTGGCCTGCGGCCTCAAAAATACAGACCACGGAGTGCCGGCGAAGCCAATG
>CAYXVA010000345.1:0-1712 GCA_964467975.1 uncultured Oscillospiraceae bacterium
TCAGGCGCAGTCTATTTCGACGCGGATGCCGAGGAGTTTTGCGAGTCGGCGGACGGCGCCGGCGCCGTAGCGCTCGTTGAGTGAGTCGAGCAGTACCTTCATTTTCTTGATGCCGTCGGCGTCTCCGGGCCAGTATTCGAGTATGACGTCCTCGCCCACGGAGTCGAGCGTGTCGGTTATGGCGATAAGCGCGACGTAGACGTCGTCGAGCACGCCGAAGGGCAGCGCGTCCAGCGGCAGGGCGAGGTACGCCGCGGCAATGCCGAGCTTGAGCTTGGAGCGACGGGGTACGCGGCCGTCGCGCAGGAGCATCGCGAGCGTGTAGAACACGTCGGGCGCGCTCGCCGCCGCCTCGGCCGGAGCTCCGAAGCCGTGGCGCTGCGCCCAGCCGAGGGCACGGCTTCTGAGCCCCAGATACGCTGCGGCAAGGCTGCCGTCCGTCGAGGCGGGGCCGATGTCGGGCATGTAGTCGTAAGGTTCAGGCATGGTGGGACCCCCTTTCAGATAGGTTTTATTTTATATCAACCCGGACGCTTTGTAAATCCCGGATCGCCGCGCTGCCACACGCTTCCAATAGTACGTTAAACGTCTGCGCGCAGAGTCATTTAGCACGAAATTAATTTGCTGGACGAGCGCGGAATTAGTCGAAAACACAGTTGCATAAACCCCCTTTTATGTTGTAGAATCTACGTGTCGTTAACGTTGAGTTAACATTTTGCGGCTATTTACAAATTTGTCGTGGATTGGAGGCGAAGTACCTTGCAGCTTCTCGAGCAGCGCATACTCACCGACGGGGAAGTTCTGCCCGGCGGTGTGCTCAAGGTGGACGGCTTCCTGAATCACCAGATGGACCCCCAGCTCCTCACCGCCATGGGCGAGGAGTTTCACAGGCTTTTTGCGGGCAGCGGGGTAAATAAAATACTTACGATTGAGGCATCGGGCATCGGACCGGCCTGTTTTACGGGCCTGGCTTTCGGCTGCCCTGTTTTATTTGCCAAGAAAAACCGCACAAGCAACCTCGCGGGCGAATTTTGGACGAGCAAAGTGTATTCCTTCACCCACCACGTCGAGAACACCATCCTCGTTGCGAAGAAGTACCTCGGTAAAGGCGACCGAGTGCTAATCGTGGACGACTTCCTTGCCAACGGCGCGGCGCTCGACGGGCTGATAACTCTCTGCCTTGAAGCGGGGGCGGAAGTCGCCGGCGCGGGCATCTGCATAGAAAAGACCTTCCAGCCCGGCGGCGAGCGGATACGAGAGCGCGGCGTGAGGGTCGAGTCCCTCGCGCGGATAAAGAGCATGGACGACGAGGGGAACATAGAGTTCTGCTGAACGTCAGCGCGCACGGCGCGCCGGAATAAAGAACATCGACACCGATATATGCCGGAGGATATGGCTCCGGCGTCTCTACCCAGCCCCCGTAAACGGCCGGACTATCGTTCCATTTGGCAGTGTACGGGTGTACGCTGCCTTTTTTGGTCTTGAGCTCGGGAGAGCTTTAAGATAAATAAGATTTTATGGAGGAACAAAAATGAAGAAGTTTCTTGCGCTTCTCCTCGCGCTGGTAATGGTCTTTGCCCTCGCCGCCTGCGGCGACTCCGACGCGCCCACCACGAGCACTACGCCCGACGACGACGGCGACAGCGACGCCCTTGTTATCCCCGAGGACTTCAAGGTCGGTTTCATCTTCCTGCACGATGAGAACTCGACCT
>CAYXVA010000346.1:0-1699 GCA_964467975.1 uncultured Oscillospiraceae bacterium
GCGAGCGTCTCGATGCAGCCCATGTCGTGCACGAGCGTCTTTCTCTGCGCAAGGCGCACGACGCCGGCGACCAGGGCGAGGCTTGTGAGCAAGTACAAGCCCTCGGGTATCATGCCCACGAGCGAGGCCACGGTCGCGACCACGCCGTCGGCAAAACTGCGGCCCACCCAGACAATCTCCTTGACCGCCATGAGTATGCCGAGCGGGATTATGATGATGCCGATAATCTGGACAAGGCGGGTGAGCGAGCGCATCATTTCGCTCTTCTGCGGCGGTCGGCTTTCCTTGGCCTCGAGCGTCAGGCGGTTGGCGTAGCTGTCAGCGCCGACCTTGGTCAGCCTGGCCCGGCAGAGCCCGGACACGACAAAGCTGCCCGAGAGCAGCTCTGACCCGGGCGTTTTCTTTATCTCGTCGGCCTCGCCGGTGATAAGCGCCTCATTCACAGAACACTCGCCGGATACGACTACGGCGTCCGCGTAAATCTGGCTTCCGGCCGAGAACTCAACTATGTCGTCGCGCACAAGGAGCTTCGTCTCAATCTGCCGCTCGCGCCCGTCGCGCACCACGGTGCCCTTGGGCTCGGTGAGAAGCGTGAGCTTGTCCAAAGTGGCCTTGCTTCGGAGCTCCTGCACGATGCCTATCACGATGTTCGCAAACACGACGCCCAGGAACATCGCCTCCTGCCAGCGGCCCACAACAATCACGCAGACGGCGAGCAGGAAAAATAGCATATTGAAATACGTGAGGACGTTGGAGCGTATAATCTGCCCCACGGTTTTCCCGGGCGGTTCTATCGGCCGGTTGTCCCAGCCCGCCTGCGCGCGCTCTTCGGCCTGGCGCGTGCTCAGTCCGCGCTCCGGATCGGCCTCAAACACCGGCACGTTCCTGCGGTATTCTACCTCTATTTCCTTGTCCTTCCGGATTCTTCTCATAGACGCTATTTTAGCACATCCCCAAAAAATTTCAGTAAACAATGTGTAAACTACTGTCCCAATTTGTCAATTCCCGCGTCCGGCGCAAAACGCAGCCGCGCCAGGCGGCGTCATCGCACGCGATGGCGCCGGTTTGGCAGATACGAAGCGAAATCCTGCGGAAATTCAAACTATTGACGCCAACTTGCAATAAGTATAAAATATCGTTCAGTTATGCGAAAGCGTGGTGCGCGCATCATAGATGGCGCGGCAGAACTCGTCCATCTCTTCCTCCGTCGTGTATCGCGAAAGGCCGATGCGTATGGCCCCGTCGATAACGTCGGCGGGCAGGCCCATCGCCTCGAGCACGTGGCTGCGTGCGCCCTTCTTGCAGGCCGAGGAGCGGGAGACGTAAATTCCCCGCGCCTCGAGGAAGTTCATGAGCACCTCGCTTTTGTAGCCTGGCAGCGACACCGAGAGTATGTGCGGCGCGCCGCCGCCTATGGTGACAAGCCCCGGGTTTTCCCGCTCAAGGCGCTCCACGGCGCTCTCGCGCAGGGCGCGCATGTGCTCCTGGTACTCCGAAGCGTGCTCCGAGCCGATGCGCGCGGCCTCGCCGAAGGCGCAGATGTACGGCACGTTCTCCGTGCCCGCGCGCCTGCCGTCCTCCTGTGCCCCGCCGACGATAAGCGGCTTGAAGCGTATGCCCTTTTTGATGTACAGCGCGCCTATGCCCTTCGGGGCGTGAATCTTGCGCCCGGAGAAGCTTGTCAGGTCCGCGCCGAGCG
>CAYXVA010000347.1:0-1692 GCA_964467975.1 uncultured Oscillospiraceae bacterium
GCGCCGACCTCGTCGGCAAGGTCGAGGCGGGCATCCCCGAGGACGACCCGCGCAACCCGGCGACGATAGCGGACAACGTCGGCGACAACGTCGGCGACGTCGCGGGCATGGGCGCGGACCTCTACGAGAGCTATGTCGGCTCTATCCTCGCGACCTTCGCGATAGGCGCGAGCGCAGGCTACGGCTGGAACGGCATGTTCCTCCCGCTCTCCATTGCGGTCGTAGGCGTCATATGCTCGCTCATAGGCTCGTTCATGATAAAGACCGGCGAGAAAGCCAGCCAGCGCGAGCTCTTGAAGAGCATGCGCACGGGCACGTACTTCGCCGCGGCGCTGTGCGCGGTGCTCTGCATACCGCTCACGTGGTTCGTCATGAAGGACGTCGAGGGCGCGAGCTGGATTGGCATACTCGTCTCCATTTTCTGCGGCCTCGCCGCCGGCTGCGCGATAGGCTACGTCACCGAGTACTACACTTCGGACACGTATAAGCCCACGCAAAATCTCGCCGCCGCCACTGAGACCGGTGCGGCCACGACGATAATCGGCGGCATATCGCTGGGCATGATAAGCACTGCCGCGCCCATACTCATAATAGGCGTCGCGGTTATCGTGAGCTTCCTCGCGAGCGGCGGCACGCTCACGACGGGCAGCGAGCTGTACGAGATATCCTTCAATAACGGCCTCTACGGCATAGGCATCTCGGCAATAGGCATGCTCGCCACGCTGGGCATTACGCTCGCCACGGACGCCTACGGCCCCGTCGCCGACAACGCCGGCGGCATCGCGGAGATGAGCGGCCTCGGCGAGGAGGTCCGCGAGCGCACCGACGCCCTGGACTCCCTGGGCAACACCACCGCCGCCACCGGCAAGGGCTTCGCCATAGGCTCCGCCGCGCTCACCGCGCTTGCGCTGCTGGTTTCCTACGTCGAGGTCGCCGAGGCGGCGCTGGGCGGACCGATGGATTTGTCGGTCACGAACACGGCGGTGCTGGTAGGGCTCTTCGTCGGCACGATGCTGGTATTCATCTTCGGCGCGCTCACGATGAGCGCTGTGCAGAAGGCGGCACAGCACGTCGTTGTCGAGGTGCGCAGGCAGTTCCGCGAGATTGCGGGTATCATGGAGGGCGAGACGGAGCCGGACTATGAGAGCTGCGTCGACCTGTGCACTACGGGCGCGCTGCGCGCGATGGTCCTCCCCGCCCTGCTGGCGGTTATCGTCCCGATAGGAACGGGCCTCGTGCTCGGCGTCGAGGGCGTTGTGGGCCTGCTCGCGGGCACTACCACCTGCGGCTTCGGCATGGCGGTGTTCATGTCCAACTCCGGCGGCGCGTGGGACAACGCGAAGAAGTACATAGAGGCCGGCCACCACGGCGGCAAGGGCAGCGAGTGCCACAAGTCCGGCGTCATAGGCGACACCGTCGGCGACCCGTTCAAGGACACTTCGGGCCCCAGCCTGAATATACTGATAAAGCTCTGCTCGACGGTCTCGATAGTTTTCTCTGCCGTCATAGCGAATGTGCATTTGTTCTAAGGCCCGAACGGCTTCTTCCATTAAAATCAGCTGAACCGTCCCAAATTGCGCGGACAGCACAAAAAAGGCCCCTGGTAGGAAATATGAAGTTTTAGGCGGAGAGGCGTTGCGCGAGCGGCGCCGCTCCAGTCCTTAGCTGGATGCGCTCGTGGTTGTAAAAGTG
>CAYXVA010000348.1:0-1691 GCA_964467975.1 uncultured Oscillospiraceae bacterium
CCGCTCCGGGCCTCGGGCTGCTTGTGGTTGCCCTCGTCGTAGAGAGGGCCGCGCTCGGCCTCGCGTCTGCCCTGGATAGGGGCCTGCCTGGCGGCCTGGGCGGCTATGCGGCCGAACTTCTTGGTCTCGACGGGGATGGTTATCTCGTCGCCGGCGACCGCGCGCTTGGAAATCTTCTTCGCGCTCTCGACGTCTATCTCCATTGTGGGGTCCTCTACGGCCTCCACAACGGTCTTGTGCACAACGAGCTCGATGCGCTTTTTTTCCTCGTCTATTATGACCTCCACGTTCTCGCCATAGTCCGGGTTGTCGCGGCGGAACGCGGCCAGCATGGCCTGCTGTATTTTCTCAAACATGTATTCGCGGGGGATGCCCTTTTCCTTTTCTATGTCCTCCACCGCGGCAAAGAATTCTGCGTTCATTGTACCTGCCTCCGTTTATATCGTCATGCGCAGCCTGACCTGCGCCACCTGTGCGCTCGGGAAGCTCATGCTCTCTCCCTTGACAACTATCGTGACCGTGCCGTCCTCACTGCGAGCGGCGAGCGTGCCGACGTGGCTCTTCGCGCCGAGCACAGGCTGGTAGTGGCGCACTTCCACCTGTTCGCCTATAAAGCGCTCAAAGTCGCCCGGGCGCTTGAGCGCCCGCTCGGCTCCGGCCGAGGACACTTCAAAAATATAGCTCGTGGGCACGGGGTCGGCCTCGTCCAGCACCGGATCCATCGCGCGGGAAACCGCCTCGCAGTCGTCTATCGACACTCCGCCGGGCTTGTCAATGTACACGCGCAAATACCACGCCCCGGCCTCCCGGACATACTCGACGTCCCAGATTTCGCAGCCGCACTGCTCCGCTATGGGCTCCGCCAGCGCTCTCACGCGCTCAGTCACTTTGCTCATATTGCCTCCAATTAACAGTTTCTGACAAACAATTTTTCTCCAAGAAAAAGAGTGGGGTGAACCCACTCGAAAAACCTACACATCAACATACGCATGTATTTTACCACATATGAATAGGCATTGCAACAATTATTTTTAATTCTGAACCCTAATCTTTCTTCTTTTAGCCTATAAAAATATGAACCGCCCCAGTAAAAACGGATAATAGGCAAAACACCCCCTGATGTATAGCTTGCAGTTAATGGCGCGGGAAATAGAAGCGATGTTGGCAGAGGGGAAAACGCAGCGGGAAGTGGCAGAGCATTTTGGCTTCAAAGACACATACGTAGTTAAAAGGCTGCTTGGTCGGCAGCGGGAGCGCAGCTTTGGTACCTACGGCTACCGTCGGATGTGGCTGTGGCTCAAGAGCCAGAACATACACCGCAACCCGAAAACCGTACTGCGGGTTATGAAGAAGTATGACCTTTTGTCTGAAATCCGCCGCCGCAGGAAATGGCGGCAGATGGGGCAGCAACTCCACAGGTACGAAAATCTGCTGAATAGGGAGTTCCATGCGGACAGGCCCAACAGCAACAGCATCGTGGCACACAAGACCGGGACTCGGCAGACGGTGAATCTGGTGCTGGACACCATCCACATGGCCGTGAAGCAGGAGAAAAAAGCGGTCGCTAAGGAGTTGCAGCTCCACAGCGACCAGAGCGGTCAGTACACCTCGCAAGAGCACTTCAACCTAGCACAAGCCGGCCACTTTTACCGAGGCGAACGAGATGATTGACCGCTACATCCACTTTTACA
>CAYXVA010000349.1:0-1691 GCA_964467975.1 uncultured Oscillospiraceae bacterium
AGAAGGCCCTTGCCGAGGCCGACGGCGACATGGACAAGGCCATCGAGTGGCTGCGTGAGAAGGGCCTCGCCGCCGCGCAGAAGAAGGCCGGCCGCATTGCCGCCGAGGGCATAGCCTACGCCTGGGTCTGCGACGAGTGCGGCGTCGGCTCCATAGTCGAGGTCAACGCCGAGAGCGACTTCGTCGCCAAGAACGACCTCTTCGTCGAGTTTGTCAAGAACGTCGCCAAAGTCGTCGCCAAGGAGAACCCCGCCGACCTCGACGCCCTGTTCGCCTGCAAGTACCCCGGCAGCGACAAGACCGTGCTTGAGGAGCAGAACGACAAGGTCCTCGTGATTGGCGAGAACATCAAGGTCCGCCGCTTCGGCCACTACGACACCGGCGTGAGCATCCCCTACGTCCACATGGGCGGCCGCATCGCCGTGCTCATGAACCTCAGCGTGGGCGAGGGCTTTGAGAAGAATGAGAAGGTCATCGAGCTGGGCAAGGACCTCGCCATGCAGGTCGCGGCCCTGAACCCGCAGTTCATGGACAAGAGCCAGGTCAGTGAGGAGTTCGTCGAGAACGAGAAGCGCGTCCGCCTGCTCCAGGCCAAGGAGGACCCGAAGAACGCGAAGAAGCCCGACGCTATCATCGAGAAGATCGTCATGGGCGGTCTGAACAAGTACTTCAGCGAAATCTGCCTCCTGCAGCAGCCGTTCGTCAAGGACGACAAGGTCTCCGTCGAGCAGCACGTCGCCGCTGTCGCCAAGGAGCTGGGCACCACCATCACGGTGAACAGCTACATCCGCTTCGAGAAGGGCGAAGGCATCGAGAAGCGCCAGGACGACCTCGCCGAGGAAGTCGCCAAGCTCATAAAGTAAGCGAATAACGTAAAAGAGCCGGTCAATTGACCGGCTCTTTTTGCGCGTATTCACTCTGACTCATGGCTGTACGCCAGCGCGGAGACGAACTCTATCGTCACCGCGTAGTCGTGCACGTGCGAGCCGTCGAAGAGCTCGGGCCCGTCGAAGCCTATCTGCGGCACGTACTGCGTGTGCGAATCGCCGTCCGAGGCGGATATCAGCAGCAGCGCGATTGGCGTATCGGCCTCTGCCGTCGTGCCGCCGGACAGTGATGAGACGCCCCAGCTTACCTCTTCGGCGTCCTCGCCCAGCACAAGCGGGTCATGGCGCATGGTGCCGCTGTTCATTTGGCATGCGTACTCAAGCTCGCGCGTGTCGAGGTCAAAGCGCACGGCGATGCGCCCATCATAGCCGCCCTGCCCGTCGCTCACAGCGGTACTGACGGAGTCCGACGAGAGCGCCTCCCACTCCCCGTCCGCGAGCTCCCAAAGCGTGAGAGAGACGTACAGTGTCCCCTCTGGGGCCAAAAAGTCGTAGAGTTTCCAGCCGTCGGCGTCTGTGCCGAACAAGTCGAGCAGCCCCATCTCGGACTCCGTCAGCTCCGCCGGGTACACGCGGGAGGATGGCCGCGGCGTCTCCGGCGTCTGCTGACCGTCCCCGCCGAACAGCCCGCAGCCCGACAGCGACAGCACCGCCGCCATCGCCAAAACCAGTGCGGCAAAACGTCTCTTCATCCCAATCAGCTCCTTCTGAAGCCATTATAAGTTCGGAAGGACAGGCTGGCAATACGCTTAAAGGATTCTCAAATCAAACTTAAATAATGGCCCCGCGCCGACGCGCAAGCGA
>CAYXVA010000350.1:0-1676 GCA_964467975.1 uncultured Oscillospiraceae bacterium
GATGCACTCCTGAATCCCGTCGGCGCAGGCTATTTTGGCGTCCATGGCCTTCTGGTTCAGCCTTTCCTGCACCTTGGCCGAGCCGCCGACAATGGCGAAGGACACCGGCAGCACCCAGAGCGCCGCGAGCGCCATGCGCCAGTCGAAGAACAGCAATCCGGCCGAGATCAGCACTGTGGAGATGATAGACCCGGCTAACTCGGGGATAAAATGCGAGAAGCTCTGCTCCAAAAAGGTGCAGTCGGCCATGATGGTGTTCGTCAGGTCGGCCAGGTCCTTTTTGCCGAAGAAGGAGAGGGGTATCTTCCGCAGCTGCTCCGCCAGGGTTATCCGGCGCACGCCGCTCTCCACATACGTCGCGAAATACGTGGCGTTGTACTGTAGATAGGTTGAGAGGAGTATCAGCCCCACGCACGCCGCGCAGCCCACGGCGTAGAGGGCGATCCTGCCGCCGGGCACGCCGCCGCCGAGCAGATCGCTCACCAGCATGTACAGCAGCCCCACCGGGAACATGAACGTCAAGTTCTGAAATACGCAGGCAATGCAGCCCTTTATGAGGTCCCTCGCGCCCTGTTCGGAGAGGGCGTATTTCTTTTGCAGCCGTTTTATCATGGCCCTCACGCCTCCTTTGTGACCTTCCACTGCACGGAAGTCTGATAGTTGTCCCACATCCGGGCAAAGAGCCCGCCACGCTCGATAAGCTCTTGACTTGTGCCGCTCTCGGCTATCTCCCCGTCCCGGATGACGTAGATGCGGTCCACGTTCGCGACTGTGGAGAGCCGGTGCGCAATCATTATCACCGTTTTCCCCTGCGACAGGCGCGAGAAAGCGGCTTGCACTTTCGCCTCGTTGTCGGGGTCTGCGAAGGCCGTGGCCTCGTCCAAAATGAGTATCGGCGCGTTTTTGAGCATGACGCGCGCGATGGCGATGCGCTGCTGCTCGCCGCCGGAGAGATAGACGCCCTTGGCGCCAATTACGGTGTCGACGCCGTTCGGCAGCTTCGCGATAATGTCTGAGCACTGCGCGTTTTCAAGCGCCTGCATGACCTCCTCGCGCGTCGCGTCCGGTTTGCCCATGCGCACGTTTTCAAATATGGACGCCTTTATGAGGCGGCTGTTCTGGAACACAAAGGAGACGGTGTTCATCAGCTCATCCTTGGCAATCTCCCTCACGTCGACGACTCCTATTTTGACCGAGCCGCTGCGCGGGTCGAAGAAACGCGCCATAACGTTGGCGAGGGTGGTCTTTCCGCCGCCGGACGGGCCGACAAACGCCACCGTCTGCCCGACCGGTATGGTCAGCGATATGTCGCGCAGCACGTCCTTCTCGCCGTCGTAGCTGAAGCTGACGTGGGAGAGCTCCACCGTGCCACCGCGCGGGTGACGCGGCTGCTTCGTCTCTTGAAGCGGCTCTATGTTTAGGACGCTGTCAATCCGCTGCAGCGCGTCGTCAACTATCATGGCGTTCTCGCTCTGGAACATTATCTTTGTCAGCGTCACGGAGATGATGGGAGTTATGATGATGTAGAACATCAGGTTGAGCAGAAAATCCGCCGTCACGCCGCCGCGGGTGAAGAGCAGCGCCCCGGCAATAAGGAACACGAACACGCCGTTTATCGCCGCGGTGTAGAACATCATCGGCGCGCGCAGCTCCTTTGTGTAGGCGATAACCCACTT
>CAYXVA010000351.1:0-1666 GCA_964467975.1 uncultured Oscillospiraceae bacterium
AGCAGCGTGCCCAGCCCCGCAAACAGCAGCTTCACGCTGACCGACAACCCCGTAAGCGTCGGGACGAGCACCGTCGCGCCGAACATGGCGAACATGTGCTGCACGCCCAGTACAAACATCCTCGGCGCGCCCAGACCCCTCGCGTCGTAGATTGGTTCCGAACCTATGCTTTTCTTGTTCATTCCGCTCCCCCTCATATGCATATATTAATCAGGCCGCGTTTTCTCTTTTTTGCGCAGCCTCGCTTATTATATAGGCATCTCCGCCGTATTGCAAGCCGCGTTGTTAAAAAATAATTTACAGAAGTTCATTTTCTGCTCATAAAATTCTAATGACTCGTTAACTTTTTCCCTGTATTATTACAAACGTAGACGGCGAGAGCCGTCGGCACACCTCTTTTTCCCCTCTCTTTTTCAAGTGCCTGTGACAAGGCCCCCACTGTCATGGGCAGCATCCAGGGGGCTCCCCCCTGCCCCCTGGATTCCCCCTCAACAAAGAACCGCTCGAGGCTCCCCCTGCCCCGGGCGGTTTGCTTTTTATAAAATTTTCTTTTGTCTTTAACGTTACTTTAATATTTCAATGCTATATTAGGCTCACAAAGAAAAACAACACTTTTTTCAAAGGAGCCTACAACAATGACCAAAATGACTACTTCCCATATCACCGACGCCGCCCGCCTGATCGCCCTGCACGAGGCCGGGCTGGACGCCGCCGGATTCATCTCCTGAGAGCTCGAGGACGGCTACTGGGTGCTTGAGTTCACCGCGTACGAGCTGAGCTACATCTGCTATGTCGAGGCCGAGACCGGCTTTGTGCCCGGCATCACGTTTGAGCCCGTACCCGTCGAGGCGTATCCCGACGACGGCGCCGCAGCCGCGGGCTCCAAAGTCGCATAAAGCCTGACTGGGGAAATTCCGGGCACTGAGAAGCGTGCCCGGAATTTTTTTTGCGTGGCTATGGCCGGGCATGTGTCCATTGCGTGCGCCGTGTACGTTTGCTATAATCAGGGCAACCGCGCCGCGGGCGCAAGTATTGGAGAGATAAAATGAGCCAGATGCTGACATTGTCGTTCCTGTTTTTCATGGGCTCCATCACCGGCTGGGTGATAGAGCTCATATTCCGGCGCTTTTTCTCGTCGGCGAACCCTGAGCGCAAGTGGATAAACCCCGGCTTCTGCACGGGGCCGTACGTTCCGCTCTACGGCTTTGGCCTGTGCGCGATGTACCTCATCGTCTCGCTTGAAAAGTACAGCACAATTGAGAGCGTATTCTGGACACGCGCGCTGCTCTTCGCCACCGGCGCCGTCGCCATGACGGTGATAGAGTACATAGCCGGCCTCGTGAGCCTGAAGGTGCTCAAGGTGCGCCTGTGGGACTACAGCGGGCAGTGGGGCAACATCCAGGGCCTCATCTGCCCCAAGTTCTCGCTCGCCTGGGCGGCGCTTGTTGCCGTATACTACTTTGCGATTCACCCCTACATCCTCGATTCTATCGCCTGGCTGTCGCAGAACCTGGCGTTTTCGTTCGTAATAGGCTTTTTCTACGGCGTTTTCGTCCTCGACGTCGTGCATTCGGCGCAGCTCGTCGCCAAGCTCAAGCGCTTCGCCGAGGAAAACGACGTCGTCGTGCGCTACGAGCGCCTCAAGTCCCATATCCGCGCCGAGCGC
>CAYXVA010000352.1:0-1652 GCA_964467975.1 uncultured Oscillospiraceae bacterium
CTTTCGGCAGCCATTTTCCTTTTTCGTCCATCGCCCGCATTGTGACCAAAACATGTCTGCTACCTCCTTAGCTTTCGTCACTTCTAAGGGTAGCGCTTTTATCTGGTGCTGACAATGGCTCTCTTCTTTTCCTCCCCCTCTGCACTTTTCGTGCCCTTTCTCTGTATTCCTATTTTACCGAAAACAGGCGTTGGTGTAAATGTCGTTCGAGCCGTCCTTCCACTGGCTGACCGGGATAATCGACTGCACATAGATTACGGCGTCGGGGTGGGATTCGCGTATCACGTCGATTATGCGTGCGTAGTCGTTGGCAAAAATGCTCTCGTAGACCCAGCCGAGCTCGTTCATGCCCAGCATGATGTAGACCTTGCTGTAAGACGCCTGCTTTAGAGCGTCGGCAACGGTGAGATACTGCCCGTTTAAGTTCACAATCTGGTCGGAAAACACCTTCGTGACCGTAAGCCCGACGCCGGAGAAAAATGTGGCGTTCGTCAGGCCGGAGTACATTTTAAGCCCCTCGGTGCGAGAGTCGCCTACAAACACGGCGTCGGAAAAGTAGTCGTTGTCCACCGGTGCGCTCTCCGGTACGGTTACGGAGAGATTTGCTCCCACGCCGCCGGTGGGCGCGGCGTCGGAGCCCGGGCCGGTTTTGCCACCGGAGCAGGCCGAGAAGCACAGTGCTGCTACTACTATGATTGAGACTGCCGCGAGCACCAGCTTGACAGGTGTGCTTCTGCCGTGGCGGGAATTTCTGCTTGCCATTGTCTTACCTTTCCGGAGTCGCGTCCGCAGCGCCGCTCGCGAAGTAAAAGACGCCCTCCTCGTCGTATTTTTCGTTCAAAGCCTCGAGCGCGGCCTTGGCCTCTTCCCGGCTTGAGTACTGCCCGATGGTCACTATATAGCTGCCGCTGAGCGTCTTGACCTGGCTCACGGGTTCACTGTGGTACTTCTCACACAGATGCCCGAGACTCTCGGAGTAATCCATGCCCTCGGTGCGCAGATAGTAGACCTCACTCTCAGCGCTCTCGCCGCCGGGGAAAAAGTTGAAGAGCAGCGTGCCGGGGTCCTCGTATTCCGCTACCTCGAAGTCCCAGCCGCCCTTGAGCACAATCGTGAACGCCGCGGCGGAGTCGTCGAGTATCATGTTCCTGTAGACGTCCTGCACCGCCTCGGAGGACATCAAAGCCTCACGGACAGCTTGAAAGTTTACGACGCGCACGCCGTGCAGCCTGAGCACAATCCTGTTCGGCGCAAGCAGGTGGTCGACGGTGTATCTGGGTACGGAGCCCATTTCGCTGCCGCCGTTTGTAAAGGTCAGCTCGACGCTGTCGCCCTCGGCCTCGGCCCCGGTTTGGGCCCCGTCGGTCACCTCGCCGCCGGAGCCGATGTGGAGCACGCGCACTATGCTGCCCAGCACCGGTATGTCCGAGGCATAGCTGTAGACCGGCGTGATGTTGGCGCCGGCGAACAGCACGATGACCACTGCAGCCGCACAGCCGAGCGCGCGCTTGAGCGCACGCATGCGGCCGCGTTTTTCGCCGCGGCGGATCGCACCGTTTATGACGCTCTCCAGCTCCGCCGGAACTTCAATATTGTCATATTTTATCTTGCCCGCGTTCATTCGGCTTTATCTCCTTCCTCAAGCTGCGCGC
>CAYXVA010000353.1:0-1645 GCA_964467975.1 uncultured Oscillospiraceae bacterium
TAATCCTGGCAACAGCGGCGTAAACAAAACCCCCGGCCCAACGCCAAACAGCGCCGGACCGGGGAAACAGTTCTATACATTATTTTCGTCCGGGGCGCCTGTTGCGCTCCCAAATCATGGCAAGCCCCTTCATTGTGAGGTCCTCGTCGAGCTCCAGGCGGTGGCGGCAGTACGGGACTATCCGTCCGGCGAGGTAGCCGGTGGACACGCATGTGGCCTGTGTGCCCAGCTCCGCCTCGAAGCGGTCTATCATGCCGTCTATGGCGGAGGCCGTGCCAAAGACCGCGCCGGATTTCATGCTGTCGTTGGTGTTGGTGCCTATGCAGCGCTTCGGCGCTTCGAAGGGGATACTCGGCAGGAGCGAGGCCGTGCCGGAGAGCGCGTCGAGCGAGACCGCCGCGCCGGGGAGGATGGCCCCGCCGAGCAGGCGGGACTTGCCGTCGATGACGTAGATGGTCGTCGCAGTGCCAAGGTCGGCGACTATAACCGGCGGCGTGCGCCCGTCGAGGGCAGCGACCGCGCCCGCAACCAGGTCCGCGCCGAGCTGCGACGGGTCGTCGATGCCGATGTTCAGCCCGGTTTTGACGCCCGCGCCGACGACGAGCGCGTTGTGGCCGGTGACCAGCTTCGTCGCGCCGCGCAGCACCTCGAGCACGGGCGGCACGACACAGGCGATGGCCGCGCCGTCAAACGAACGCAAATCCATCCCGTGCATGTGCAGCGCCTGGCCCATGAGCACGGCGAGCTCGTCGGCAGTGCGCCGTTCGGCGGAAAACTGCACCTTGCACAGCAGTTCCCCGCCGTCCAGGCAGCCGGCCGTTATACTTGTGTTCCCCGCGTCGATAGCCAACAGCATGTTACGCCAGCGCCTTTACGCGGTAGGTGATGATGCGCTCGATAACGCTCGAGAGCACCAGGTTGAGCGTCAGCTCAACGAGGAAGTTGACGCCGGTGAGACCGAAGATGATGTAGTTGACGAGGTTCATGCCCGCAGCGCCGGCCCAGTCGAGAAGCGTCGGCTGGAAGAAGGCGAGGACGCCGATGATGAAGATGCCGGTGTTCACGACAGGGGTGACCACGCCGGCGCAGATGACGGCGCCGAAGGAGTTCTTGGACGCGAGGGCCCTGTACACAGCGGCGGAAACCCAGCCGGCGGCGATGCCCTTGACGAGGCAGAGCACAGCGCAGAGCAGAGGGCTGACGTTCCAGAGGATGTTGCCGCCGGCGTCGCCGCCGGAGATGCACATGATGAGCACGACAACGCTGAATACGCCGCCAAGCCAGGCGCCGGCCTTCCTGCCGTAGATGGCCCCGCCTATTACGATCGGCGCAAGCGAGAGCGTGAAGGAGAAGGGACCGATCTTGACGAAGGTCGCCACGATCTGCAAAACGATGACCAGAGCTGTCAGAATGGATAATCCTGCCATGCGTCTGGTCTTGATGGTTGTACTGTTTGTCATTTTATTTACCTCCTGCTGCTGTTCCAGGTCCGGCCCGGATATAGCGCAATTATGATTATACTCACCGTTAACGAAAAAGCAAGAGGTTTCTTTATATTTTTTAAATTTTCCAGCCTTGACACAAAAAAGCGCCGGGACAGTTTGCTGTCCCGGCGTGGCGGAGATGGAGCGATTCGAACTCTCGA
>CAYXVA010000354.1:0-1639 GCA_964467975.1 uncultured Oscillospiraceae bacterium
GAACCGCAGCGCAAAAACGGCATAAATATCAGTGTCCGCATTCGCCGCCGGGCGCGGCGTTCACGAACGTCTTTGACGGCGAGCAGATTACGGACGAGGACAAAATCGTCCTCTCCGAGCTGAAGGCGCTCGAGCCCGGGAGAAGATGAGTATAAACACGCGCGGGGCCCCGAAAATTCGAGGCCCCGCGTTTTTGCTGCAAACGGCCCGGCACGCTGCTTTCGCGGAGCGCCGGGCTTTGCGTCTTTATGTTGGGAACAGCTCGCCGAGGCGCGGCATTGCCGGGATGGCGCCCGGGCGACTCACGGTTATGGAGGCCGCCCTGTTCGCCAGAGCGATTATGCCCTCAAGCTCGCCGGCCTCGAGCGCGTCCAGGCCCGGAAACGCCGCGAGCCGGGCCAAAACCGCGCCGAAGAAGGTGTCCCCTGCGCCGTTTGTGTCGCACACCGCGCACTTCACGCCCGGAACGCGGCCCGTGCGGCCCTTGAAGCGGTAAAACGCGCCCTCGCCGCCGAGCGTGACAATCACCAGCGGCACGCCGTATCCGGCCAGGCGCGCCGCCCCGGCCTCCAAGTCCTCCGTCCCGGTCAGAAGCCGCAGCTCGCCGTCGGAGACCTTGAGCACGTCGGCCATGCCCAGCGGCTCGAGCAGCTGCCGCACGGCGCTGCGCTCATCGCCCCAGAGGCTTGCGCGGTAGTTCGGGTCATAGCTCACGAGCGCGCCGTGCGCCTTGGCCGTCTCGACGGCGTAGAGCGTGGCGCCGCGGGCGGGCTCGTCGGTCAGACTCACAGAGCCGAAGTGCACGAACCGCGTCTCCCGAAGAAGCTGCACTGGTATCCTGCACAGAGAGGTTCACGTCCGCGCTCGGGTTCCTGTAAAAGCTGAAATCGCGCTCCCCGTTTGCGTCCACCGCTACGACGGCGAGCGTCGTGCGCAGCGAGGCGTCCTCGGCGAGCCCGGACGCGTCCACGCCGTTGTCTGTGAGGCACTGCCTCAGGAGGCTTCCGAAGCTGTCCGCGCCCACCTTGCCTATGAAGGCGGTTTTCGCGCCGAGCCTCGACGCCGCGACCGCCAGATTCGCCGGCGCGCCGCCGGGGTTTGCGTCAAAGCGCGGTATGCCCAGCGCGTTCGTCCCCGACTGCGTCAAATCAATCAGCACCTCGCCGACGGATACTATGTCAAACATACGAACCTCCTTGCCCAAAGCGCCTTATCAAAGCGGGCCTGCCGCCCACTTTCCGGCAACAGGCCCGCTTGCAATCGGTTTAAGACTCAGCCCCAAAGAGCCGTCAGCATGGGGATAATTTGCTTTTTCCGGCTCATCACGCCCTTGAGGAAGAGGTAATGGTCGTGAGGCTCCTTGTTGAAAGCCTGACGTATCGTGTCGTCGTTGCCGACGTAGAAGAGGTGCGAGCCCTCCTGAAGCACGTCGGTTATCATGAGGATGACCATGTCGAACTCCTGCTTCTCCTTGAGCTCGGTCATGAGCTTGAGGAATTCGTCCTTCCTGGCGAGCAGATGGTCGGCGTCGACGCATGTGATCTGGCTCACGCCGATGTTCTGCTCGGCGATGTGGAACTGCTTGTAGTCGCTGCGGAAGAGCTCCTCGGCGCTCTTGCCGTCGGTGCTGCCCGCGGCG
>CAYXVA010000355.1:0-1636 GCA_964467975.1 uncultured Oscillospiraceae bacterium
GCTGACAGCACACAAATGCGGCGCCTTGCCGGACAGCGCGCCATACAATATAAATACATGAAATATACTAAACATGAGAGAAATAGGAGGACACAACATATGAAACTGCTCACATGTGAGTACGCCGGACGCCGCTTTGCCGCGGTGAGCGACGGCGAGCGCGTATATGAGGCCGCGCCTGACATGCTCACGCTTATCAAATCCCTCGACGGCAAGCTGCCGGACGAGACCATGCTCAAGGGCGAGGGCGTTGCGCTCGCGGACGTGCGTATGCTCGCGCCGATACCCGAACCGGCGCAGGACGTCGTGTGCCTGGGCATGAACTACGTCGACCACAGCGCCGAGGCCGAAAAGTGGGGCGGCGACGCCGAGTTTAAAAAGAACGCCGGCAAGGCCGTGTACTTCTCCAAGCGTGCGGCGTATATCATTGGGCCCGACGAGTACATAGACGGCCACTTCGACATTGTCGACTCGCTCGACTACGAGGTTGAGCTTGCCGTGGTGCTGGGCCGGGACGCTTACCGCGTCAGCGAGGCGGAGGCGTACGACTATGTGCTGGGCTACAGCGTGCTCAACGACGTGTCTGCGCGCAACCTCCAGACCGCGCACAAGCAGTTCTACTTCGGCAAGAGCCTCGACACGCACACGGCTATGGGCCCGTGGATAGTGACGAAGGACGAGTTCCCCTGGGAGCCCGAGCTGCCGATACGCTGCTTCATAAACGGCGAAAAGCGCCAGGACAGCAACACGCGCTATGAGATATACGGCGCAGCCCACGTTATCGCCGAACTCTCCGCCGGCATGACCCTCAAGGCCGGGACCATAATAGCCATGGGTACCCCCGCCGGCGTCGGTATGGGCTTCACGCCCCCCAAATATCTCAACGCCGGCGACGTCGTGCGCTGCGAAATAGACGGCATCGGCGTGCTCGAGAACACGGTCAAGTGAGTTCCACCGAGCGTGAAAATACAGCGTTTATTCTCCCTAGCGGTTCAAGCCGCCGGGGAGTTTTTTCGCGCCTTACGCCGGAGTATTGCTTGGAATGTGTAGGGCAGAGACTGAACGAAGTTGAATATTATTTCAAAATTTGCCGAATACTAACGAATATTTGCCGCAAACACAAAGCGACGGAATGTCAAATATAAGTAAAGGCGATAAATCTCAACGACTTGACAAGAAAACTTATAAACACTATGATAATTTTGCAACAGAGAGGAGGTAATCGATATCAAAACTGGTGCAGTTGTTCTGGCAGCAGCGGCTTCGGACAGAATGAAGGAGTTCCGGCCGCTGATGTGTATAGGCTCAGAGCCGATGATATGCAGGGTTGTGGACATGCTCACGGCGCTCAAGGCCGGGCCGATAGCCGTTGTGCTCGGCGAGAGGCATGAGGCGGTCAGGCGCTGTTTGGCCGGGAGCCAGGCGGTGTTCGTATACAACAAGCACTACGAGCGCACGGACATGCTAGCATCGCTCAAGCTGGGGCTCAAGGCCATACAACACCTGTGCGACAGGGCGGTAATTGTCCCGGCGGATTTGCCGATGGTGAAGCCATGTACGGTGGAAAAGCTGCTCGGGCACACCGGCGAGGCTGTCGTGCCGGAGTTTAACGGCCGGACAGGCCATCCGATAGTCC
>CAYXVA010000356.1:0-1624 GCA_964467975.1 uncultured Oscillospiraceae bacterium
TTACTATCGCACTTCTTCCCTCTTTGTGCAACTATTATTTTTCAAACAGGGCCTAAGCGCGGCGCGCAATAAACCGTCACTTGGCCGAGTGGCGGTTCTTGAGCTTCTTGAGGACGAACCTCAGGGAGTAACCACGGAAGTGTATTACAACAGATATGTACTCCCCTCCTTTCGAAAAGGAGGCCAAAAACCGCCTGCCGAATGTGCAGCGCTTCTCCCCCACTTGCGTGGGACAATATTATACCAATTTCAGCCTTTACTGTCAACGCGCCGCCAGCCCTCGAAGGGCGGCGGTTTTATTTTAAATTGCATATTGCGCCGCGCTGTGTTAAGATTGTCGAAAGAGGGGGGCCGATTATGGGGAAGGTTATGACCATAGGCATTGCCGGCGGGACCGGCAGCGGCAAGACGACTATCACTCGGCGCTTGCAGCAGCGCTTCGCCGACAACGTCAGCGTCATTTATCACGACAACTACTACAAAGCGCACAACGACATGACATATGAGGAGCGCTCTAAGCTCAACTACGACTGTCCCGACGCCTTTGACACCGAGCTGATGGTGCGCGACCTGACCGCATTGCGTGCAGGGCACAGCGTCCGCTGTCCCGTGTATGACTACACCGTGCACAACCGCTCGGACAAGACCGTGCTTGTAAACCCGTCGCCGGTCGTCATCGTCGAGGGCATCCTGATTTTGCAGGACCCCAGGCTCTGCGATCTGCTGGACATCAAGATTTTCGTGGACACGGACGCCGACGTGCGCATTCTCCGGCGCATAGTCCGAGACGTGCGCGACCGCGGCCGCAGCCTTTCGAGCGTCGTCGACCAGTACCTCACCACGGTCAAGCCCATGCACGAGATGTACGTCGAGCCGAGCAAGCGCAACGCCGATATAATCATCCCCGAAGGCGGGCACAACCTCGTGGCGATGGACATGCTCATAGAGCGCATCAACGCGCATGTTTCGGAGGTCAAAAATGGCTAAGCTCTACTTCAAATACGGCGCGATGGGCTCGTCGAAGAGCGCCCAGGCGCTTATCACTCAGTTCAACTACGAGGAGCTGGGCATGACCGTCTGGCTTATCAAGCCCAGCGTGGACGACCGCGACGGCGCGGACATAGTCAAAAGCCGCGTCGGCCTCGCGCGCCACGCGACGATAATTTATCCCGACGACGACATTCGCGCGCGCTATGAGGCCGCGGGCAAATACGACGTCGTCATAGCCGACGAGGCGCAGTTCTTCACGCCGGAGCAGATTGACGGCCTGCGCGACATGGTCGACGAGCTGAACCTGCCCGTCCTCTGCTTCGGCCTGCGCACGGACTTTCTCACGCACATGTTCCCCGGCTCGCAGCGCCTCATGGAGCTCGCCGACTCCATAACCGAGATAAAAACCGTCTGCGAGTGCGGCAGCAAGGCCACGGTCAACGCGCGCATCGGCCCGGACGGGAAAATAGTCACCTCCGGAGACCAGATTTTTCTCGGCGGCAACGACAGCTACATAGCCATGTGCCACAAGTGCTGGCGCAGGAAGATAAAAGAACAGCAGGGTCATTGAGCCCTGCTGTTCTTTGTGTTTTTGTCGCGGGGGCGCTTGACACGCGCCCGGTCAGCATATATA
>CAYXVA010000357.1:0-1623 GCA_964467975.1 uncultured Oscillospiraceae bacterium
CCCGCCGGCGCTGGCCGATGATAGTCCTGCGCACGCCCAAAGGCTGGACCGGCCCCGACTATGTCGACGGCATGAAGGTCGAAGGCTACTGGCGGGCGCACCAGGTGCCCATCAATCCCGACTCGCCCGAGCACATCCGCCAGATTGAGAACTGGCTGCGCAGCTATCACCCCGAGGAACTCTTCGACAAGGACGGGCACCCGATAGACGAGATACTCGCCCTCGCGCCCAAGGGGGACCGCCGTATGGGCATGAACCCGCACGCCAACGGCGGCAAGCTGCTCCGCGATCTGCGCATGCCAGACTTCCGCGACTACGCGGTCAGCGTCCCCTTCCCCGGCAGCGTCGAGGCCAGCGACATGACCGAGCTCGGCGGCTTTGTACGCGACATCTACAAGCTCAACGAGAAAGAGCGCAATTTCCGCAGCTTCGGCCCGGACGAGACCGCCTCCAACCGCCTTCAGGCTGTCTTTGAGGAAACCGACCGCGTCTGGGACGCGGAGGCCACGGACATTGACGACCACCTCGCCCCCGACGGGCGCGTTTTCGACTCCATGCTCAGCGAGCACGTCTGCCAGGGCATGCTCGAGGGCTATCTGCTCACCGGCCGCCACGGCTTCTTCAACAGCTACGAGGCGTTTATCCGCATCGTCGACAGCATGTTCAGCCAGCACGCCAAATGGCTCAAGGTCTGCAACCAGCTGCCCTGGAGGGCTGACATCGCCAGCCTCAACTACGTCCTCGCCAGCAACGTCTGGCAGCAGGACCACAACGGCTTCACGCACCAGAACCCCGGCTTCCTCGACCACGTCGCGAACAAGAAGGCCGACGTCGTGCGCCTCTACCTGCCCCCCGACGCCAACTGCCTTTTGAGCTGCTTCGACCACTGCATAAGGAGCCGCAACTACGTCAACGTGATTGTCGCCAGCAAGCACCCGCGCCCGCAGTGGCTGACCATGGAGCAGGCCGTCAAGCACTGCACCCAGGGCATCGGGATATGGCAGTGGGCGAGCACCGACGAGGGCGCCGAGCCCGACATCGTCATGGCCTGCTGCGGCGACACGCCGACGCTCGAGACCCTAGCCGCTGTGACCATACTGCGCGGCGCCTTCCCCGAGCTCAAGATACGCGTGGTCAACGTCGTCGACCTCATGCGCCTCCAGAGCGAGGAGCAGCACCCGCACGGCCTGAGCCAACGCGAATACGACGCGCTCTTCACCCGCGACAAGCCGATTGTCTTTGCCTTCCACGGCTACCCGAGCCTTATCCACGAGATGACCTACAAGCGCGCAAATAAGAACATCCACGTGCGCGGCTATATCGAAGAGGGCACGATAACCACGCCCTTCGACATGCGCGTTCTGAACCGGCTCGACCGCTTCAACCTCGTGCAGACCGCCGTGTACAACCTGCCCCAGCTCGGCAACCGCGGCAGCTACCTTATCCAGCAGATGAAGGACAAGCTCGTCGAACACAAGCAGTACATCGCCAAATACGGCGTCGACCTGCCCGAAGTCGCGAACTGGAAGTGGACTAAGGCGTAAACCGCCTTACACGCGAAAAGCAGAAGGCCCGACACATCAAAAAGATGTGTCGGGCCTTATTTTTATCCTGTCGGGCCGG
>CAYXVA010000358.1:0-1618 GCA_964467975.1 uncultured Oscillospiraceae bacterium
ACAGCTATGAGGTCGTTGACAGTGGTTATCAGCGGGCCGGAGGCGACTGCGGGATCTATGTGCAGCTTATCAAACACGATGGGGATAACCGTACCGGCCGCGCTTGAGAGAATAATCGACACCAGCAGCGCTATGCCCGTGCAGGCAGAGACCGCGAAAGCGAGCATCGGCGCCTGGCCCTTTAGCACGATGAGATAGAGCCCTATGAAGCCAACGGAGAGTATTCCGAGCGCGACGCCGTTTGCGAGCCCCACACGCGTCTCCTTGACCATCAGGCGCAGCTTTTCGCGGCCGGTGACGCGCTTGTCGGTCAGGACCCGGATGGTGACCGCCAGCGACTGCGTGCCGACGTTGCCCGCCATGTCCAGCACGAGGGACTGGAAACTGATTATCAGCGTCAGGTGCGCCACAACCGTCTCAAACGCGCCTACGACGCTCGAGACGACCAGGCCCAAAGCCAGCAAAATCAGCAGCCAGGGCAGGCGCTTTTGTATGCTACGTCCAAGCGGCTCGTTCAAATCCTCGCCGGAGCTCAGTCCGCCCAGGCGGGCGTAGTCCTCATCCTGCTCCTCCCCGGCCAGCTGCATGATGTCCTGGCTCGTCAGCGCGCCGCACAGCCGGTTCGCCGCGTCCAGCACGGGTATGGAGTCCTCCGAATAGCTCTTGATCCGCTCGATGCAGCCGTCTACCTCCTCGCTGGCGTAGACATACGGGTACGTCAGCGACGTTATCGAGTCGAGGCTGTCCTCCTCGCGCGCAATTATGAGCCGCTTGAGCTCAATCGCACCCTTGTATTCGCCCGAGGCCGCCGTGACGTAAATAGTGGAGATGTTGTCGTTCTCCGCGGCCTAGTTGATAAGCGAACGCATGGCCTCGCGGACGCTCGAGCCCTCCTGCACGGAGACGTAGTTTGTCGTCATGCGGCTGCCTATCTCGTCGGAGTCGAAAGAGCCGAGCAGGACTATATCCGAGCGCGCGTCGCTGTCCATCAGCTCCAGCAGACCTTCGCGCTCGCGCTTTGTGAGCGTACCCAGATAGTCCACTGCCTCGGCGCTATCCAGGTTTGAGAGCACTGCGGCTCTGTCGCGCATACCCAGCTCTTCGATATAGCCGTTGCGCTCTTCCGCATGCTCAAGCACACCGGCGTACGCGTCCGGGCCAAGCGCTCTGCACAGCCTCAGCCGTTCTTCGACGTTCAGCCGACTCAAAGCGGACGCTATGTCGCCTTCGTGATAATCAAGCAGTTTCTCACGCAGTCGCCCCGGGGCCAAATCCCCGTGCAGCATCTGCGCAATGTCCGCAGCGTAGTCCGGGCGGGAAACGGCCGCTGCTTCGTTTACCAGATTTACGTTTTTCTTGGTCATTGTGCTCGTCCTCCCTTGCATTTTTGTGACGCCGGGAGGCGGAGTATTGGCAAAAATGGGCATAAAAATACCACTGCCGTATCCGCCCGGCCCCGCGTCCAATTTGGATGCAGTTAGCGCACGAAAACGACAATGGCCCTATACGCAGCGCTTAAAGCGCGCGTCAAAACACGGACAGCGGCGCAGCGCCGTATTGCCCGGTTATATAGAGCCACATCGTTCTTCGACAACTGCTGCCGTCCATGGTTTCACCT
>CAYXVA010000359.1:0-1603 GCA_964467975.1 uncultured Oscillospiraceae bacterium
GGGGGAGCGATCGGCGCGCGCGTCCTCGTCGCGGAAGCAGGGCGCTATCTGGAAGTAACGGTCGAAGCCGCTGGCCATCAGGAGCTGCTTGAACTGCTGCGGCGCCTGGGGCAGGGCGTAGAACTTGCCGGGGTGGTTGCGCGCGGGCACGAGGTAGTCGCGCGCGCCCTCGGGGGAGGACACCGTGAGGATAGGCGTGGTTATCTCCATGAAGCCGTGCTCGGTCATGCTCTTTCGCAGTGCGGCAATAACGTTCGAGCGCAGGATTATGTTGTTTTTGACCTCGGGGTTGCGAAGCTCGAGGCAGCGGTATTTCAGGCGGGTGCTCTCGTCGGCCTCGCGCGAGCGGTTTATCTGGAAGGGCAACTCGTTATACTGGCACTTGCCGAGCACTTCGACCTTTTCGGGCACGACCTCTATGTCGCCTGTGGGCATGTTCGGATTTCTGCTCGCGCGCTCGCGGACCGTGCCCTCGACGCTTATCGTGCTCTCGCGGGTGATACCCTTGAAAACGCGCACCATCTCCTCGGTCTCGGCCACGACCTGGGTCGTGCCGTAGAAATCGCGCACGACGACGAAGGCCAGGGCCGCGGAGACCTCGCGCACGTTCTCCATCCAGCCGCATATCTTAACGCTCTTGCCTGCATCGGCGGCGCGCAGCTCGCCGCAGGTGTGTGTTCTTGACTGCATTTTCGCTCTTTCCCCTTTATCAGTTGTTGACTTTTATCAGCTTTTCGCCCGCGTGGGCCTTCAGGCCGTCGAGTACGGCCAGGGCCGCGGCCTCCGGCGTGCAGCGCTGCTGCGTCCCGGCGTTCATGTCCTTGAGCGACACTTCGCCGCTGGTCAGCTCGTCCTCGCCGATTATCACGGCGTAGGGTATGGCGAGCTTGCTCGCGTAGGACAGCTTCTGCTTGAACTTGCGCTGCTCGGTGTAGAGCTGGGTGCGCACGCCGTGCGAGCGCAGTACGGTCGCCACATGCGCGGCGAAGGCCGTGTCCTCCGTCATGGGCAGGACTATGGCGTCGCAGGGCGCGGTGTTCACCGCGGGGTTTATGAGCCCTTGCTCGCTGAGCACAAAGAACAGGCGCGTCACGCCGATGCTCATGCCCACACCGGGGAGCTTTTTGTCAGTGTAGTACTCCGCAAGGTTGTCGTACCGGCCGCCGGAGCAGACCGAGCCTATCTCCGGGTGCGAGTTCACGACCGTCTCGTACACCGTGCCGGTGTAGTAGTCGAGGCCGCGCGCTATCGTGAGGTCAATGGCGAAGTTCTCCTTCGCCACGCCGAGGCTGGGCAGGGCCTCGATAACCGTGCGCAGCTCGGCCGCGCCTTCGGCCAGGCGCGCGTTTTGGCCGGTGTGCGCGTCCAGGAAGGCGAGCTTTTCCTCGTCCGTGCCGGAGAGGGTGACGAACTCGAGCACCTTGTCCGCCGCGGCGGAGTCGAGAGCGCACTCGCTCATGAGCAGCTCGTGCACCTTCTGCGCGCCTATCTTCTCGAGCTTGTCCACCGTGCGCAGCGCCTCGGTGAGCTTGTCCGTGATGCCCACGAGCTCGAAGTATCCGCCGAGCACCTTGCGGTTGTTTATGCGTATGGTGAAGTCCGT
>CAYXVA010000360.1:0-1596 GCA_964467975.1 uncultured Oscillospiraceae bacterium
GGTCTACTACGTCTGGGCCAACGGCATGATGGAGGGCGTGAGCGACACCAGCTTCAACCCGAACGGCACCATGACCCGCGCTATGTTCTGGGCGGTCCTCGGCCGCATTGACGGCCAGACGATCACCGGCTCGAACTGGGCTGCTCAGGCCCGTGCCTGGGCTGTCGCCGAGGGCGTGAGCGACGGCGAGAACCCGGACGCGCTCGTGACCCGTGAGCACATGGTCACCATGCTCTGGCGCTACGCCGGCGAGCCCAACGGCACCGGCAGCCTGACCGGCTACACCGACGCCAATTCTATCAGCGACTGGGCCGAGACGGCCATGCGCTGGGCGATAGGCAACGGCATTATCGACGGCATGACCGCGACGACAATAGTCCCGGGCGGCACCGCGACCCGCGCCCAGTGCGCCGCGATCTTCATGCGCTACGACCAGCTGTAAGCAAACAGCTTTAAGGCCCGCACAAATGGATGGGTCCCGAAATAATACGAAGTAAAATAACCCAAGCAACCGAAAGGGCTTGCTGCCTGTGAAGCACAGGCGGCAGGCCCTTTAACTTAGCTTGACACGGCTTCTTGCAGACAGAGCAGCTCTCGCTTCCCGGTTCTGCCCGGCTAGGGGCAAATCGCTCTTGTAAGTCCGGGGCGGATGTGGTAAAATATCTCGCCATGAAAAACGACTTTGAAAAGAGATATGTCGCCGCAAGGCGGAAGATAATCGAACACGATTTCCAGAACCTCAACCCCATGCAGCGCGAGGCTGTGCTGGCCACGGAGGGGCCGCTGCTCATTCTCGCCGGGGCGGGGAGCGGAAAGACCACCGTACTTATAAACCGCGTCGCAAATCTGCTCAAATACGGCCGCGCGTCCGACTGCGACGAGGTGCCGGAGGGCGCCGCAGAGGCGGATTTGGCCGTGCTCGAGGCCGGGCCGTCGCCGGAGGCCGAGGCGCTCGCGGCCTACGACAAGGTGGAGCCGTGGCGTATCATCGCCATCACCTTCACGAACAAGGCCGCCGACGAGCTCAAAAGCCGCCTAGCCGCCAAGCTCGGCTCCGCCGCGGACGACATATGGGCCCGCACCTTTCACTCGGCCTGCGTGCGCATACTGCGCCGCGACGCCGACAAGCTCGGCTATCCGCGCGACTTCACGATATACGACACCGCAGACCGCAACAGCGTCATGAAGGCCATACTGCGCGAGATGAACCTCGACGAGAAGGTCTACCCGCCGCGCAGCGTGCTCGCCATGATAGACGCCGCCAAGGACAGGCTGCTCTCGCCCGAGCGCTACGCCGCGCAGAATGGGCAGAGCGCCGACCCCAGGCAGCGCAAGATCTGCGAGATATACATCCAATATGCCTCGTGGCTCTTCAAGGCCGGGGCGATGGACTTCGAGGACCTTATCTACAACACCGTGCGCCTCTTCAACGAGCACCCGGACGTGCTCGAGCACTACCAGAGGCAGTTTAAATACGTGCTCATTGACGAGTACCAGGACACGAACCACCTGCAGTACCTGCTCGCCGGCCAGCTCGCGGGCGGCTGGGGGAACATCTGCGTGGTCGGCGACGACGATCAGAGCATCTACAAGTTC
>CAYXVA010000361.1:0-1585 GCA_964467975.1 uncultured Oscillospiraceae bacterium
CAGCTTTCCCCCGAAGCGGTCGATGCGCTCGCGTATCTTTTCCGACTGCAAGCGCAGGTATTTGTCATTGTCAAAGCCAATCTTTCTCATTTTATCCGTCTCCCTCTCTCTTTCTTGACCAACAGTGATATAATACACCATATAGCGCGCAACGGCAAATACTTTCTTGGGGTAAACGCCCGATGACATCGTTTAAGCCGCTCAAAGCGAAACAGCTCAGGGATGAAAATGAACGCCGAAAACCCATATGCCTCAGATATACGCGAGATATTGTCGCACAGGCACGACAACGGCGCTGACTTCTGGGCCACGCCCGACAACAGGCTGCTCAAGGGCGCGCCGTTTACGACGCTCGAGAGCGCGCTCTATCTATCTGTGCCAGACGGCTCTGGCCGTCAACGTCCTGTGCCGCATGGGGTATGCGGCAGACGCGAGAGTGCAAAAGACGTTTGACTATTTCTTGGACACTCAAGAGCCCGACGGCGGCTGGAAATGTAATAAATACAGTTTCGGCAGGGGAGAGGAGACCGAGTGCTCCACACCGTACACGACACTCGTAGCGCTCGACGCGCTGCGGCATTCGCCGTATTACGGCGGGACACGGCTTGACGGGGCCGTCGAATTCCTCCTTCGACACTGGGATCTCCGCAGGCCAATCAGCCCTTGCCACTATGGCATTGGGAGAGCGCGATGCGGAGATACCGGGAGATTTTGAACAACCTGACCGGCGTAGGCTGTAGGGCGGCGTGGGATTTTACGTCACCACCTTGCTGAGAACTTGTAGGGTCGGGCGTCCTCGCCCGACCTCTCGCGCAAGCGAGAAACGTCACGTTGCAGCATGTCGTACGCAAGGGCGGGCGGGGACGATAAGCCCCTACATTGCGTTATGTTATGCGCCTGAAACCATTCTGCCTACCCCGCAAGCGTCTGCCGGCATCGGTGGAGCTTAGGATACGGTACTTGGCTGTGCGATGGTGTGGTCGTAGGATATGATGCCAAAGCGGTTTTCCTTTGGGGGTGTGGGCCATTTCTTTAATTACCCGGCGCTGCATTTTCGAGTAGAAATATTCACATTTATATGGTACACTATCTCAGTTAAACCACAACCGCAAGCGGGAGGTCAACATAGTCATGGGCATTATGAGCAAGCTCTTCGGTACGCACAGCGACCATGAGCTGAAGAGAATATATCCGATAGTAAACAAAATTGAAGCGCTCGAGCCGCAAATGCAATCGCTCTCCGACGAGGAGCTGCGCGCCAAGACCGCCGAGTTCAAGCAGCGTTACGCCGACGGTGAGGATCTTGACAGCATGCTGCCCGAGGCGTTTGCCGCCGTGCGCGAGGCCGCCTGGCGCGTGCTGGGTATGAAGCCCTTCCGCGTGCAGCTTATCGGCGGTGTCGTGCTCCACCAGGGGCGCATCGCCGAGATGAAAACCGGCGAAGGCAAGACCCTCGTCGCCGTCCTTCCGGCCTACCTGAACGCGATAGCGGGCGAGGGCGTGCACATCGTCACCGTCAACGACTACCTCGCCAAGCGCGACAGCGAGTGGATGGGCAAGGTGCACCGCTTCATGGGCCTGACCG
>CAYXVA010000362.1:0-1573 GCA_964467975.1 uncultured Oscillospiraceae bacterium
TAAACCCCTCTTTTCTACCCACTCTTAGTGCAGAAGCCCCAAAAATAGCAATTTCACCAAAGTTCTTCAGGATATACGCCTTCGGCAGTGAGGCGCGCAAAGGCCTGGGAGACCAGAGGCTTGTCCTCCTTGTACGTCACGCCGTACCAGCGGTCGCGGCTCGGCAGTACGCGCACACGCGCCTTGCCCTCGCGCAAGAGCTCAGCGACCACGCCGGGTAGGAAATACTCGCCCTTTAGCGGGTTTTCACGCAGCGTCCTCTCGAGGAAGGCGGGAAAACGCGACCACGCCTCGCCCATGAACCCGGCTGAGAAGCCCCAGAGGTTCATTGAGACGGTGCTGTCGAGAGGGATGTCCGTCCACGTCGCACCGCCGTCCTCCGTATAGCATGCCCCATCTCCGCGCGGCTCTATACATGTGCGCTCGGTCACGCGCAGCAAATATCCGTCGGCATCGACCTCGCAGACTCCGCGCGCGACGGAGCCGTTTTCGGTGAGCGTGTTGCCCAGCAGATAGCCCGCCATCGCGTATTGGGCGCACTCCGGCGTGCCCTCACCGGCGGACAGGAAGTCATAGACTCCCTTGAAGCCCTCCGGGCCGTAGCGGTCGTCGGCGTTTATAACGGCAAACGGCCCGTCTACGCAGTGCCTTGCGGCCAGCACGGCGTGGCAGGTCCCCCAAGGCTTTACACGGCCCTCGGGCACCGAAAAGCCCTCGGGCAGGTCCGTGAGCTCCTGGAAGGCGTATTTTACTTCCATCTTACGGGCAATGCGATCGCCTACGCGCTCGCGGAACAGCGCCTCATGCTCCGGCTTTATGACGAATGCCACCGTCTCAAAGCCGGCCCTGTAGGCGTCATAAACCGAGTAGTCAAGTATAACCTGGCCATGCGCACCAACTGCCACAAGCTGTTTTAGCCCGCCGTAGCGGCTACCCATCCCGGCCGCCATTACAACCAACGCAGGTTTGTTCATGCTGATTTCTCCTTTGGCAAAGCCCCGGCTGCCCGGGGCTTGCGTTTTAGTATCTATAGCCGTTTGGATTCATGCTCTGCCATTTCCAGCTGCTTGCACACATCTCGTCGAGCCCGTACTCGGCCTTCCAGCCAAGTTCGCGTTCGGACTTCTGCGTGTCGGCGTAGTAAATGGCGATGTCGCCCGGGCGGCGCGGGTCTATCACATACGGCAGCTCGCGCCCGCAGGCGCGCTCGTAGGCGTGCAGCACGTCCATTACGCTGTAGCCGCGGCCTGTGCCGAGGTTGCAGACAAAGAGCCCGCAGTTGGTCGCGAGCTTCTTGAGCGCCGCCACGTGGCCGCGCGCCAGGTCGACGACATGGATATAGTCGCGCACGCCCGTGCCGTCCGGCGTGGGATAATCGTTGCCGTAGACGTGCAGCTTTTCGAGCTTACCCACGGCGACTTGCGCGATGTACGGCACCAGGTTATTCGGGATGCCGTTCGGGTCCTCTCCTATCAGCCCGCTAGGGTGCGCGCCGATGGGGTTGAAGTACCTGAGCAGTGCCACGTTCAGTTCCGGGTCGGCGGCGCAGCAGTCGGTGAGAATGCGCTCTATG
>CAYXVA010000363.1:0-1564 GCA_964467975.1 uncultured Oscillospiraceae bacterium
AGCGTCTGATAGAGCACAATCTCCGGCTTGTCGTGTACATCGCCCGGCGCTTTGAGAACACGTCGATAAATATCGAGGACCTGATCTCCATCGGCACGATTGGTCTAATTAAGGCCATCAACACCTTCAACAGCTCCAAGGCGATAAAGCTCGCCACCTACGCCTCGCGCTGCATTGAAAACGAAATTCTGATGTTCCTGCGCAAATACAGCACCTACCGCGGCGAAGTCAGCCTCGACGAGCCGCTCAACACCGACTACGACGGCAACGAACTGCTGCTCTCAGACGTTCTTGGCACCGATCCGGACGAGGTCAGCCGCCCGCTCGAAGAGGACGCCGAGCGCACGCAGCTTCTGCTCGCCATTGAGACCTTGGGCGAGCGCGAGCAGCGCATAATCCGCCTGCGCTACGGCCTGAGCGGCGGCAGCGAACACACGCAGAAGGAGGTCGCCAGCCTGCTTGGAATCTCGCAGAGCTATATCTCGCGCCTCGAAAAGCGCATAATAGACCGCCTGCACAGCGAAATGCTGCGCCTTTCAAGCTGAAAGCGCAAAAAGGCCCCTGGAAAATCCCGGGGCCTTTGCGTTTCCAGATTGCTGATTACTCTATCGTAATGCTCCTGTTGTCGGGGACGAGTTCCGGCCTCTTGGGCAGCGTCAGGGTCAGAACGCCGTCGGTGTAGTTGGCCTTGATGTTTGCGGTGTCGATGCCGGAAACGTCAAAGCTGCGCTCAAAGCTACCGAAGCTGCGCTCACGACGGACATAGCCGCTCTTGTTCTCGGTGGATTGCTCGCTGTGGCGCTCGGCCTTGATGGTCAGGCGGTCGTTTTCGAGGTCAATCTTGATGTCGCCTTTCTTGAAGCCGGGCAGATCGGCCTCCAATACGAAGCTGTCGCCCTTGTCAGTGATATCGGTCCTCAGCTCCATAACGGCGTTGTTGTTCGTGCCGAAGAAATCGCTGAAGAAATTGAACGGGTCATAAACGCTCCTGCGGGTTGAATAAGGTGTAAGTTCAAACATGATTAAAACCTCCATGTAATTATATACGTAATTTAGTCTTTGCAGATTCTCGATGTCTTATTCACATCTCTCGTCTGTTTGCGTATATAAAATACAATACAATTATTAATAATGTATGAACGCAATATGACTTATCTGTAAAAATTAGCACTCGATGTCATCGAGCGCTAATTTTTCAATTCCTATCAAATCAAAGCACCTTGCTCAGAAAGTCCTGGAGCCTCGGGCTTTGCGGGTTGGTGAATATCTCCTGAGGTGCGCCCTCTTCGACGAGCTTGCCGCCGGCGAGGAACAGCACACGGTCGGCGACCTCGCGGGCAAAGCCCATCTCGTGCGTGACGACGACCATCGTCATGCCGTCCTTCGCAAGCTGTTTCATGACGTCGAGCACTTCGCCGACCATCTCGGGGTCGAGGGCACTCGTCGGCTCGTCAAAGAGCATGACCTCGGGGTTCATGCACAGCGCGCGGACTATGGCGACGCGCTGCTGCTGGCCGCCGGAGAGCTGCTTGGGGTAGTTCTTAGCCTTGTCGGCAAGGCCGAC
>CAYXVA010000364.1:0-1546 GCA_964467975.1 uncultured Oscillospiraceae bacterium
GTTCTTCTCCTGGTGGTTGTTTGTGACGTTCGGACTGGGTATCAGCACCGCCGGCTTGCCCATGGCCGTGAGCTCGGCAAGAGTGCTCGCGCCCGCGCGGCACATGACCAGGTCGGCCGCCGACATGACGAGCGGCATGTCGTAGATGTACTCGCGCACATCCATGCCCAGCTTGTCCCAGCCGGGCTTTTCAGCGTTGAGCTTCTCAATCATGCCATTGTACCAGGCTTTGCCGGTGGAGTGGATAAGCCCGAAGAACGGGTTCGCGCACGCACGGACGATAAAGTCGGTCATAATCTCGTTCATATGCCCCGCGCCGAGGCTGCCCCAGACGCTGGCGACCAGCGGCTTGTCCTCCGGAAGGCCGAGCGCGCGGCGTGCGGCGCGCTTGTCGGCGTGCAGGAATTCGCCGCGCACGGGTGTGCCGGTGACAACGACGCGGTCGGGGTGCCGGTAGTTTGCCCGGCTCTCCTCAAAGCCGACCATGATGGCGTCTACGCTGCCCTCGAGCATCTTGGTGGTCAGGCCCGGCACGGCGTTCGACTCGTGCACCGCCGTGGGTATGCCCAGCTCGTGCGCGGCGCGCAGCACGGGGAAGCAGACATAGCCGCCCGTACCGACGGCGACGTCAGGCTCGAACTCGCGGATAATCTTCTTGGCCGCGCCGGTACTCGCGACAACGTTTTTGAGCGTGGCGAGGTTGTGCTTTATGTCCTCGGCGGAGAAGCCGCGGTGGATGTTGGTTATGCGCACGGTTTTAATCTCATAGCCTACGCGCGGCACGAGGTCCGTCTCCATGCGCCCCTCCGCGCCTATGAACAGGAACTCAGCGTCCGGCATCGCGGCCTTTATCGCGCCCGCAACCGCAAGCGCCGGGTTTATATGTCCCGCGGTGCCGCCGCAGGTGAAGAGGAATTTCATATATAAGCCTCCAATCTTCTTTGCCCCATAAAATGAATGAGGGGCGTTGTGAGGTGTCTTGCTCTCAAATCACAGCCGGTCAGGCAGACTGTACTCCCCGTCTATGACGTATGCGTCGAGACCGTATTTACGGCACAGGGCGATGCTGCGCGCGTTTTCCTCGAGCTGCACTTCCAACGTACAGCCGTCGTCCAAACGCCGTTCCGCGTCAGAGGCGTGGCTGATTATGTCGTCAAAGCGCCCTCTGACGTAGCTCTCACTCATGGCGAGGCAGATATAGCGAATATGCGCGAGGTATTCGTCCGTGAAGTCGCCGCGCCAGGTAAAGGGTATGTAGCAGCCCTCCACGACCAGCTCCTGCCGGTTCTCGACGGCGGTCTTTACAATCTCGCGGACTATGGGCCAGAGCAGAGCTTCAAGCTCCGCATCGTCATACGGCGTGAGGGACGTGAAGCCGCTGCGAATAATCCCCATCTTCAGGTGGTCGATTGACATCGCCAGGCAGCCGTATTTTTTGGCGAGTCGCGCCACAAGCAGGGTCTTGCCCGTGTGCGAGGCCCCGGCAATCAGCGTTACCATGCGCCGTCCCCCTTCATTTCAGCTCCTCCAGGCCGGGATATCCCGC
>CAYXVA010000365.1:0-1536 GCA_964467975.1 uncultured Oscillospiraceae bacterium
CGGCGTCGGCGCGGTAAAGCCAGAGACGAACATTGACCTCGTCGTCAACTTCGAGCTCTGGGACGACAACAAGGCCTACGACCGCCTCGGGCTCGAGACCGAGTACTCGACCATACTCGGCGTGGAGATACCCGCCTATACCATACCCGTGCGCCCGGGGCGCAACCTCGCCGTCATACTCGAGCTCGCGGCGATGAACAACCGCCAGAAGAAGATGGGTTACAATGCCGCCGAGGCGCTCGCGCGCGAGCACGACGCGCTGGTCGACCAGGGAAAGGACTTTTAAATGCCGGATTACACTGCGCTCTCCGCCGCGCTGCACAGCGCCCTGCCGGAGCTGGAAATACGCGAAAATGAGCCGATGAGCGCGCACTGCTCGTTCAAGATAGGCGGCCCGGCGCGGCTGATGCTCCTGCCGGGCGGCGCCGGGGAGGCTTCAGCGGCGCTGAAAGTGCTGCGCGAGTACGGCGCGAGCGTGCTCATAGCGGGCAACTGCACAAACCTGCTCATACCCGACGAGGGCTACGACGGGGCGGTCGTGTGCATGTCGAGGCCCGCCTCGCGGATTGAAGAGGCACGCCCCGGCTGCATCCGAGCCCAGGCCGGAGCGACGCTTGCCGCCACGGCGGTGTTCGCCGCACAGCTCTCGCTCTCGGGCCTGGAGTTTGCGCACGGCATACCGGGCAGCGTCGGTGGGGGCGTGGCGATGAACGCCGGGGCCTACGGCGGCGAGCTCAAGGACGTGCTCGAGAGCGTAGAGTTCATAGCTCCCGACGGCGAGATACGCTCCCTGCCCGCACAGGAGCTGGGCTTTTCCTACCGGCACAGCGCTTTTTCCGACACGGACGCGCTCATCACAAGCGCGGTTTTCCGCCTGGAGCCGGGGGACGCGGACGCAATCCGTGCCAGAATGCGCGAACTCATAGAAAAGCGCCGCGCGTCGCAGCCGCTGGATATGCCCAGCGCGGGCAGCACGTTCAAGCGCCCGGCCACGGGCTACGCCGCCGCGATGATAGACGCCGCAGGCCTCAAGGGCCTCGCCGTCGGCGGGGCGATGGTGTCGGAAAAGCACGCCGGATTTGTCGTGAACACAGGCGGCGCGACGTACTCCGACGTCGTGACGCTCATGCGCATAATCCGCGAGCGGGTGTACGAGCGCGAAGGGGTCTGGCTCGAACCCGAGGTCAAACTCATCGGCGCGGGGATTTGACGGCCTCGACGGGTCCGGCGTCCCGGACCCCGAAAGAAAAGCGCTTTGGTGCTAGTGGGTACGATATGGTGCGCCGTAGTTCGGGTTGGATGCTATCGTTCAGGCCGGCATCCCTAAACTTGCATTTAGTTCCCCAATTGCCGACCGCAGTTTGGCGCTAACGCGCCCGCCGCTGCGTGGGAGGTTGCTGCTGCGTGGCCTGCGGCCTCGCAAAATATAGACCACGGAGTGCCGCGAAGCCAATGCACGGGCTCAGTGGCTGAGACGTAAAGAAGTTTAGGGATGACCACGTACGATTAGCACGTACCCGATTCCACCGCGAGCGC
>CAYXVA010000366.1:0-1534 GCA_964467975.1 uncultured Oscillospiraceae bacterium
ACGCCGTCGTAGGCGAGCTCACGGTAAGGCTCGTCGGAGATGGTGTAGATCTCGGTGGTCGCCGTATCATTAAAAAAAAAAAGCATGTCGGAGTACTTCTTGAGCAGCTCGGCGGGGTAGATAACGCCGGTCGGGTTGTTGGGGGTGTTCAGGATTATGGCCTTGGTCTTTGGCGTGATGGCCTTCGCGATGGCGTCAATGTCGGGAACGAAGCCGTCGCCCTCGCTCGCGGGGACGACGACGACCTTGCCGCCGGGGGTGGTGATGTAGTTGTTGTACTCAAAGAAGTACGGGCTTATGCAGATGACCTCGTCGCCCGGGTTGAGCAGCGTGAACATTGTGCAGCTCAGGCCGCCGGCCGCGCCGACGGTCATCATGATGTTGTTTTCGTCATAGTTGGTGCCGAAACGCGCGTTGAGGGAATCGGCGACGGCCTTGCGGACCTCGGGATAGCCGGCGTTGGCGGGATAACCGTGGACGTACATGGGGTCGTCATTGGTGATAATGTCGACGACGGCGTTCTTTACGGCCTCGGGAGGGGCGAAGTAGGGGTTGCCGATGGAGAAGTCGTAGACGTTCTCGGCGCCGTATTCCTTGGCGAGGCGCTTGCCTTCCTCGAACATTGCGCGGATGGCGCTTCCGCCGGATGCCATTTTAGCCATTCTTTCAGATATCATTTTTATTCCTCCTCAACATAGATAGTCGTGCCAAGCCGGCAAAGGGCATATCTGAGGATATTCTAACACATGTCCGCACAGATTGCAATGGAACTTGACAAAGCGTGACTTAAAATATAATATGTAGGGGCCAAACGGTAATTCTAACTCGAGAGGGATTGCATTGAAGGACAAAAAGTGGTTTGAAGATATGGAAGCGCGAATCCCGCGCGGCGAGGTGCGCACCCGCTTCGCGCCGAGCCCCACGGGCTACATGCACGTGGGCAACCTGCGCACGGCGCTCTACACCTACCTTATCGCCCGTGCGAACAAGGGCAAGTTCATCCTCCGGATAGAGGACACCGACCAGGGCAGGCTCGTCGAGGGCGCGGTGGACGTGATATACAAGACGCTCGCCGAGTGCGGCCTTTCCCACGACGAGGGCCCGGACGTCGGCGGCCCCGTGGGGCCGTATGTGCAGACCGAGCGGCGCGGCCTCTACATGGAGTACGCCGAGCTCCTGATGGAGCGCGGGCACGCCTACCGCTGCTTCTGCTCTCACACCGACCACGACGAGAAGGAGGCCGAGGAGAAGTCCGGCAAGTTTGAAAAGACCGCCGACCCCTGCCGCAGCCTCAGCCGCGAGGAATCCGACGCGCGCGCCGCCGCCGGCGAGAGCTTCGTCATACGCCAGCGCATCCCGGAGGAGGGTTCTACCACCTTCCACGACGAGATTTTCGGCGACATAACCGCCCCAAACGCCGACCTGGACGACCAGGTGCTCATGAAGAGCGACGGCCTGCCGACCTACAACTTCGCCAACGTCATAGACGACCACCTCATGGGCATAACCCACGTCGTGCGCGGCACGGAATACC
>CAYXVA010000367.1:0-1511 GCA_964467975.1 uncultured Oscillospiraceae bacterium
AGCGCCGCCCAGACCAGTCCGGCCAGCGGCCCCGCCGCGGCGCACAGGAACTCCTCCACCCTTCCCGGCGGCTCGCTGTGGGCTATTACCGCGCCCGTCACGTTGGCCGTGAGGCACTTTACACTCCCGCCGGTGAGCCGTATTGCGGCGATGTGCCCAAGCTCGTGCGCCGCCGCGGCCAGCAGCAGCGCAAACAGCTCGTCCGTATCAAGCAGAAAATAGAGCGCCGCGAGCAGGAGCACGCCCCCGGCGCTTATTCGAATGTTCGTGTGTTGTTTCATGAGAGGTAAAACTCAGGGTTGTAATATACCCCGTCGCAGGTGAGCTCAAAGTGCAGGTGCGGGCCTGTCACGTTGCCGGTCGCGCCGACGAGGCCGATGCACTGCCCAGCCGTGACCGTATCGCCGCCGGTGACGTACACTTCCGAGCAGTGCGCGTAAAGCGTGCGCCAGCCGCCGGAGTGCATAACTATAATGTAGTTGCCATAGCCCGCGTCCCAGCCGACCATGCCCACAGTGCCGTCGGCAAAGGACAGTATCTGCGTCCCGGTCCAAGCGGCGAAGTCCGTACCGTAGTGGAAAAGCACCTGGTTCTGGATTGGATGCAGCCGGTAGCCGAAACCGCTGCTGGTCATTCCGGCGACAGGGCTGACATAGTCAAACGGGAGATCCGGATAGCCGTAGCTCACGTTTGCGGGAATCTCATAGCCGGAAAACTCCGCTTGAGACTCGAGAAAAACCGTCACTGCCTCCGGCACGGGTTCTTCCGCCGGCTCCGGGGTGACCTCCGGAGTGGGCTCCGCCGTGGCTTCCGGCGCCTCGGTGCTCTCATCCGGCTCAGGGTCCGGCGCGGGCGTGGATTGAGGCAGCATAGCAGCCTGCTCTTCGAGTAGGTCGTTGAGCGTGACGGTGGAGTAGTACTCAGGGTCGGACTCGTCCGGACTGTAGTAGCCCGTCAAGCGCAAAAACGCCTCTGTAACCGCCTCGTCGCTCGTCAGGGTCTCCCCTATTGAGCGGAACACCGCCATGTAGTCCGTGTCGTGGGCAATCACCTCACGCAGCTGCGAGCGCGTGCTCGCCGTCTGCTCCGGAAACAGCAGCTTCACGGCCGTGAGCAGCACAAACAGTGCCGCAGCCAAGAACGCTTTTAAGTTTTTCGTATGTGTGGCTTTCATGTCAAAAGTATATTTTGCCCGGGACTGGCTTATACATACACACTTGAGAAACTTTTTAAATATCTTCTTGACAACTTGCCGCCGAGCCCTTATAATAAGAAAGCTGTTTCGGGGTGTAGCGCAGATGGTAGCGCGCATGGTTCGGGACCATGAGGCCGCGAGTTCAAGTCTCGCCACTCCGACCAAGTAAAAAGTGCGAAAAGCGTTGAAAATCTTGCGTTTTCAGCGCTTTTTGCTTTGTATAAGTTAAAACTCATGTTCCCGCCACCCCCGTCAGTCTAGCAAAAGCGCACAGAAAAGCGCACAAACGCTGTTGACGGGGCTTGAAAAGCATTGA
>CAYXVA010000368.1:0-1510 GCA_964467975.1 uncultured Oscillospiraceae bacterium
GCATCAAGGCCTTCACTGCGGCAGTGTTCGGCGCCATAGGCTCCATCCCCGGGGCCTTCCTGGGCGGCATACTGCTCGGCGTTATCGAATCCCTCGCCAAGGCGTACATCTCTACGCAGCTTGCAAACTCCATCGTGTTCGCGGTGCTGATAATCATGCTGCTCGTGCGCCCGGCGGGCCTGCTCGGCAAGTACGTGCCGGAGAAAGTCTGAGGTGGAGCAATGAGCAGAATCATAAAACTTGGCAAGAACCATACGCTCACTCTCACCAAGACCCGCGTCATGGACTTCTCCACCTATATCGGCGTCATCCTCGCCTTCGTCATTGTCTCGTCGCTCGGCAACGCGGGGATGCTCACTCGCTCCTTCACCGGACAGCTCGTCCCCATCTGCTGCTATATCGTCATGGCCGTCTCCCTCAACCTCACCGTCGGCATTCTCGGCGAGCTGAGCCTGGGTCACGCGGGCTTCATGAGCGTGGGCGCGTTCTCCGGCATCGTCGCGGCAATGAGTTTGCAGAGCACGATACCGTCCGACGCCGTCCGGCTCGTGGTAGCGCTTATAGTCGGCGCGGCCTGCGCCGCCGTCGCCGGGTTAATTGTCGGCGTGCCAGTGCTACGGCTGCGCGGCGACTACCTCGCTATAGTCACTCTGGCCTTCGGCGAGATAATCAAGGAGCTTATAAACTGCCTTATCGTGGGCTCGGACGAGAACGGTCTGCACGTAATATTCAACTTTAACGGCAGCAAAACCGTCTCCGACCTCGGCCTCACCGAAAACGGCATTGAGATAATCAAAGGCGCTCAGGGTGCGACGGGCACAAACACAATAGCGAGCTTTACCGCGGGCTTCATACTCATCATGATAACGCTCATTATCGTGCTCAACCTCGTGCGCAGCCGCTCGGGCCGTGCGATAATGGCCCTGCGCGACAACCGCATCGCCGCCGAGAGCGTGGGCATAAACGTCACCAAGTATAAGCTCATGGCCTTCGTCACTTCCGCGGCCCTCGCGGGCGCGGCAGGCGCTCTTTACGGCCTGAACTTCTCGAACCTCGCCGCGACGAAGTTCAACTTCAACACCTCGATACTCGTCCTCGTGTTCGTCGTTTTGGGCGGTCTCGGCAACATATGGGGCAGCATAATCGCCGCCACGGTGCTGACCATCCTGCCCGAGGCGCTGCGCGGCTTTGAGGACTACCGCATGCTCGTCTACGCGATAGTGCTCATACTTGTCATGCTGGCTACCAACAACGCCCAGCTCAAGGCGATGGTTGTCAAGCCCTTCGCCTCGCTCAAGGCGCTCTTCACAAGGTCCGCCGCAAAACCGGGAAAGGAGGCTCCGTAAGTGGCTAAAGTGAAATCCAAAAACGAGAGCCCGCTGGTGAACATGCCCAGCGACGCCTATATACCCGAGCGAGACCTCGACAAGCTGCCCGTGCTTGAAGCCCGGCACCTGGGCATCGACTTCGGCGGCCTCACCGCCGTGGACGACTTCAACCTCACCATTGG